>NZ_JBBNHG010000032.1:0-305851 GCF_040094675.1 Coprococcus hominis (ex Arizal et al. 2022) | reverse complement strand
CGTTTACAAAATGAGATTTTCATTTACAAAGAGGGACTCTTGCGTTACAAACGGGACTCTCATTCTACATTTCACCGGAGAGATTTATCTGGCTGTTTCTTGGTACACATTTGTGTGTTTTATTCTTCATATTCATCTTATTTTGCATTTTTGTGTACCTCTCCTAAAATTTTTAGAGCCAAAATGGAGCCAAATATACTCTTAAAAATATACGTTATAACAATGAACTCACATATCAAAAATACTTAGCTGTGTTTCTTTTAATGACTCAACTTTTCTAATCGTTATTTTGTCATCTTCTTGAACTTGCCCACATAGAAGAGGTGACGAAGGATCATATTGGGCAGCGTTTGTTTCTACACTTTTTGAACTATAATTTGCATAGCAATATGCACATCCATTTTTGCATGTATTATAAGTACCTATTTCAACGCTTTCAACACATCCACATTCTTTACGCTGATTTTTATCTTTGCCAACATTGAGTTTACATCCGATAATTTTTTCAATTAATTCTCTATCTATGCAACAATTATGAATTATACCACATTCATCCAAATCTATTTTTTCTGCACAACTTCCAATCTTAATATTATTATCCGCAGCTATCTTACTTAATTTCTCAGCAAATTCTCGCAGTTCATCATCATTTAATTCATGACTTGACAATCCATCCAAATTTTTTTTATTTTTAGGATATATATCAACAAAACTAATCACGCATTTTTCCGTATATCCACTTAAAGCCTCAGCAATACTTTTAAATGCCTTTAAATGATATTCTTTCGTATATCTATCAGAAAAGAATATAGGATCATATCTCCAAATCACTTTTTGCTTGCCTATTTTTTCAGATAGTTCTTGAAATACTGGAATCATTTTTGTTTTTTTATTTGGCAAATTAACCTCAACATCATTTGCGTATCCAGTTAATGTGAATTGAAAATAATAATTATACTCTTTTATCTCGTCTAACCTCTTTATCATTGGCAAAGGGTTCTTTGTCCAAAACACTATGCAATCTACAACATCTGGAGTAATTTTTATTTCACTTATCTGATGAGCATTCATAGGATTACGAACATATAAAAATCCCTCTTTTATTCTATTATAGAACCATTCCGAATAATAATTAGGGATATCCGTTCTTCTACTTACACTTAATATCATCTAATCCTCCCTTTCAAACATAATTACCTGATATCTAATATGTCCTACTCTTAAAATTGGCCATCTTCTTAAATATTTCCGACAATCAGATTGACAATTCATTTCTTGAATCTTATAATTTGCACACTCCATGTTCAAATTTGTTACAAACTGCAGTGCATCTGATGGATACTGAAAATCATTATCAAATGATGCAATCCCATCATTACAATCAAAATATATATATCGATCATATGGCCATTTAGTATAAAAACCGTTTTTACTTATTGCTTCAATTAAGCATTTTGTTTTTTGGATATCTCTGTCCATACTTCTATCATCTTCTCTAAGAGATATACAAACAAAGAATTTATTTTTTTGTATTTTCTTTGATGAAAAGCTATTTGCCATAGCATTCAGTTCACCATCAGAGAACTCACTAATTGACTTTGGGAAAAAATACACATTGGAAATAAATTGACTGTTATGTGCGAAAACATCAGCTGCATTTCCAATTAAATAATGCACTTCGTCATTTTGTCTTTTGGGAATTTTGTAGCTCCAGTCAATTTTATCTATTCCAACATATCTTATACTACAATCTATTTTACGCTTCATTTCTAATGCATGTACCAATGACCAATAGTCTATCATCGAACCACAACCTACTGATGTTACCGAAATACCATTAACACCATCCATCTGAGATAATACATCCAAATACATTCTACTATATTCAAACGCATAAGCAAACGCATATCTTAATAAGTATAACTGTTGAATATTTATATCTTCATAATCAGGAAGTGCTCCAGCCTCAAAATTTAATTCTTTAAACTTGCATAAACATACATCATTATCAACATATCTTTGCAGATCTTCATATACCGTTTGTAAGTATTTTGTTATTTCAATCATAAAAATCCCTCCTTAAACCCCATATTATGCATTTTTTATCCTATTATTTATATTTGTGAATATTATACAACACTTATCTCAAGGAATCCATTTATATCTACTATTACGCCTAAAAAAACATCTTTTCCACTATAACCCAGTTATATTTCTTCTTGAAATGTCACTGCACAATCATCCCGAACATTCCTTTAGCCAAAATCATCCTCAATATCACAATATGTCTGTACCTTCCCCAAGCAAAGTCTTTGACACATACCCTATCAGCTTGTTATCCAACAGCTTATACAGTTCCGCCAGCGACTACTCAGTTGTCGTCAAGTACTTTCATTAAAAAATACAACATCCAACTGATCAGACCCGAGAGCAGTCATGCCCCTCAGCTTACCTCCTACGCTACCGCTTACTCCCCCCCTCAGCTCGATTCCGCTTCGCTCCATCTCGCTGTATGTTGTCGCCAAGTACTTCCATTAAGAAATACAGCACCATCCAGCTGATCAGCCGGATGGCTACACACAAGAAAAGGATGAACCATTTCATGCAAGCATGATGGCTCATCCTTTCTTGTGTGACATCTGCTTCGCAGATGCTGTATTTACTTATGTCGTGTTTGGCTTGTTATCACTCAAACTCGACAATCACTAATCAATTTTGTTTAGAGATTATTTGTTGCCGTGTTCGCTTTTCTTTTAATTATTTGATTTATCCATATTATCCTGCCTATACAGGCTAATGTTATCATTTTGTTATCGGCATTGATAACACACGCCCTGTAACTGTGGATAATAGCAATATGTTCCGACTCAAATTATAAGCGGTTTTGCTTAGAAAATCAATAATCTTATTGTTAAAAAAACATCTGCCATACTCTCATAGATAACAATGACAAAATATAAAACGGAAGTAGATATAGTAACCTTTGCAGTCGGTTCTTTGCTGTATATATTATAATACTCTGAATCGGTATCCATATCCAAAGGATAATACTAAATAATTCAATTTTATACGCTATCCAATAACAGAGCATTGGGAGTAACAACAAGAACATTCCAATAACTGACTTGCATTGTAATTTTTCTTTTAAAGAATATCTGAGCGGAAATCCTTTTTTAACTAAACGTAATTCATTTTGCACATTATAGCTGACAACATTCTGTCCTAATATCAATATAGAAAACAATAATACATACTCAATATATTTTCCGTCTATCTGCGATAATAACATTGTGATTAAAACAATCGCAAAATACTGATACATAATCTGTTTCTTTCTTCTGACAATACTAACCACCTCATAAACCATCAAAAAACGATAGCGGCTGCCATAATATTTCTTCATCAGTCCTTTCATTTCTTTCTGATTATTTTGGAAGAACACTTCATCCTGCGTTTGCAAAACTGTATCATATTCTCTATTCAAAAAACCATATAACATCTGATTATATTGTTGAAAGAACGGGATAATTGCTTGATAGCTAAAATAAGGATATAAAATAAAATATAATCCGTAAATGATCAATAATATACTGGTAACAAATACACTTCCATAAAAAAAACAAATCATTACTACTGCCAACATACATATATTCATAATATCCCGATATTTATATTGTGTTGATAAAACCGTATGCATATTGACGATTGGGTTACAAAGCATAGCCACAATAAACTGTCTTAAGACCATTCCCTCCATTGGAAAAGCCCAAAATAAAATCAACGCAACACACAACGTCAGTACCATGCTTTTTCCTATCTTCTTCACTCTCCCAATATATGTTTTTTCTATTTTCCAAATATAAGTTTCAGGAGAAATACGCATTCTTGGTATTGTTCCAAACAAATTCATAAACAAGAAACAGAGAATACCATATGGTATAAAAACAGCAATATCCATTCCATAGTTTTTCTGAATCATAGATTGCAATATAAGAATACATGGCACAATAGCAATCAGTATAAGATAAGCACCTATATTTCGTTTGACCATTCTAACTGCAAATTTGAATCTCTGTTTCAAAAGCAACTGATACATACTTACTCCCCTTCAGATAAAATTTTTGCTATTTCCTCTCTGTCAACTTCCTCCATATTGATTTCTCTAATTTGTCCGTTATGTAACAAAAGACACTTGTCACAAACATTTTGTAAACACTCTATATCATGGCTTGAAATAATGTAAATTCCTTTTTCTTTCTTGTGAAACTCCACTATTACATTTTCTAAAAGTTTCATTTGGACAGGATCAAGTCCTGAAAATGGTTCATCAAAAATAGTGATTTTTTCTTCTTGTATCATTGCACAAGCATTATTTAACCGTTGCATTGTACCTTTTGAAAGTTCTAACGGAGAATAGTTCTCATACTTTTTTAATCCCAACCCATCTAAAATCCTCTCGATTTTATCAAATGCCTCTTGTTTTTTTATCTTTCTGCTTGAAGCAATCAAAAGAAGATTTTCATATATCGTCAACTCATTAAAAAAACTTGGTTGATCCATTGCATAGGCAACCGGCATATCAAGATAATCAACCTTATTCATCTTTTTTCTGTCGATAGAGATTACTCCTGTATAATTTTTTTCATAATTCGAAAGTATATTTAAAAGAGTAGTCTTTCCAGCTCCATTTCTTCCAACAAGTCCATAAATACAAGCATTTTCAAATGTATAGTTTAAGTCCGAAAAAACAACCGTTTCACCATATTTTTTACTTAAATTTGAAATCTGAATCATAAAATTTCTTTTCCTCTCAAATCCATTTTCGTCAACCCAACGACTAACAATCCAATAAAAACTACTGTGTCCACAAATAACAGTACAACAATATTTTTTACCACTCCGAAAGTAAAAAGTATGGAGAAAATTTCTACCGACAACACAATAAAACACATATAATTTGTCAAATACTCTGTTATAATATCACCATAATAATTGTTCATCTGTAATTTGGCATAAATAAAAGGTTTTAATAAATAACGGATTATGATACAGCTAACGGGACAAATAAAAATCCAGTTTTTATTCACCAAAGATGTTGCCACACCTTTACTCCATTGTACCGGAATCTCTACCGGCAACTTAGAATAAGACAACGCCCCAATAATCAAGCATAATACGGTAATCGTTATCCAAGTAAGCATACTTCCCCATATATACAAAAAGCTGACTGAATCCAATTTGAAAACAGTTTGATTATCTTTCCAATAATCCTGCAACTCTGTTACATATTGTTCTACCTGTAATTTTTCATAACTAATACTTTCTTCATCCAGCATTTTTTCGCACATGAGTTTTGCCTTATTCAAATCAGTAATCTGACTTTTTAATACTTCATTCTGCTTCTCAAGCGTTTCCTGCAAAGTTACTTTCCCAGATATAATACTTCGTATATCCTCAATAGAAATTCCCAATGTACGCAGATATGCTATCTTCTTTATATTTTCCACATCATTTTCAGAATAATCTCTATAACCATTACTTTCATTTCTTGAAGGCTCAACGAGTTTTTCCTTTTCATAAAAACGGACATTAGAACGGGATAAACCTGTTCGTTCTTCTACATCTTTTATTGTCATGTTATGCACTCCTTTCAAGCAACTCTATTTTATCTTAAGAATAAGCTATAAACAAGGTTTACAGTCAAGCATTTATCCAAAATCTCTTTTCTTTTAGTTATAAATCAATTCGGCGTTCACAACCTCTCTTGCACACGCCTGTATATTGTTCATTCTCGATACCCATTCCATCTGATTTTCTGCCTTTAACTGTTCTGTAATGCCCTGCTCCTGTTTCATCTGCTCTATAATCCTTTCCTTATTTATATTCGCCATCTTACTAACGCCGATATACATTTTTATGAATTTCCAATAACTGCTTTAACACATCCTCTATCATCTCATTATTTTCGGTATAAAAAATGTTCTCTTTCTCGTTCAAAGTATTTTCCATGATCTCGATATTGCTATCTTTATCAAAGCAACCTTTTATACTTCTAAAATGATTAAATTCAATAGCAAAATCCTCTCCATCATAAATAGAAATACTAATCTCTATATCTTCAATCATAAAATCGGCATAACTGTTTTTTACATGAAAGTCCTTCTTTAAGAACGGGAGTTTTTGGTTTGGCAGTCGATACCGAACATTGTCTTTTTCTAATTCGTAAAGTTCTCCTTTTACGAATCCTAATTTCTCTGCATTCATTTCAAATGCTTGATTCATATTTCTTTCTGTAATTTTCCAGTTAATAAATACAATTGCAAATATAAGCAAACCAGCCAACAGACACATGCCCACTAATCGAATTGCCTTTTTATATTTATTGTAAAAATCTATTTTCTCAACAAACTCTTTATCCTCGTTTAATAGCTTATCCAAAGAAACATGATAGGTGTTACAGATATCAATCAACATTTGAAGATCTGGCAGACTTCTTCCATTTTCCCAACTGGAAACTGTCTGTCTTGAAACACCAAATTTTGCTCCATATTCTCCTTGAGTCATGTTTGCTTCAGTCCGAGTTTTTTTTATCATCTCTGCAACTGTCATTTCAGCTCACCTTTCCATTGTATAATAATGCGCTGTCTCAAGTATGCCATAATCGTGTATTTTACACAAGATATTATCGTTTTACATGCATGTAAAGTAACCTTATCCTTCTAAAATCCAACTGTAAAAGGCTATTTGCTTTATTTTTTTCTTCCAACAACCTATACTTTCATTAACAACAGCAATTGCCGTACAGATTTAGAAAGGATGAATTTTATGAATGATATTATTAGAACCCAAAACCTTTGTAAACATTACAAAGAAACAATCGCTTTAGATAATGTTTCCCTTCATATTCCTCGAGGTGCTATCTATGGATTGATTGGAAATAATGGTGCAGGCAAGACAACTTTAATGAGAATACTTTCTAATTTGCAAAGTCCATCCTCAGGAACAGTTGTTAAATCTGAAAATATTAAAATCGGTGCCATTATTGAAACACCTGCATTATATCCTACCTTAAGTGCAAAAGGAAATTTGAAGTATCAGCTTAAAATTTGTGGATGTCCATCAAAGGAAGTAAAGTCGAAGATTGCTGAACTATTAGAACTGGTACATCTGAAAGATACTCGAAAACTGGTAATGAATTATTCATTAGGTATGCGTCAGCGTCTGGCTTTAGCAATGGCACTTGTAGGAAATCCGCAATTCCTCATTTTAGACGAGCCTCTTAACGGACTTGATCCTGAAGGCATAAAAGATGTCAGAGCTATCATCGCAAAGTTAAATGAAGAGTATGGTGTTACCATTATGATTTCAAGTCATATCTTAAGCGAACTTCAAAAAGTGGCAAACCACTATGGTTTCCTCAAAAATGGTGTTTTAATTCAAGAATTCTCTTCATCAGAAATAGCCGATACCGATTTAGAAACTTTTTACTTCAAAAATTTTTTATAGAAAAGCAGAAAGGAGACTTAAACTATGAATAAACTTTTATCTATGGAACTAAAGCGTGCTGCAAAATCTCCAATTCTATGGCTTGGAGTAATCGCAGTAATTGCCATCAATGTTTATGGAATCTTATTAAATGGATATGGTTTCAAAATCTTTACAACAACATTTTTATTGGAAAATTCTGACCTGATATGTATCATTTTGGCAGTGTTGATTCCGTTATACTTAGGGAGTGACTTTGAAAACAGAACAATCAACAACAAGATATCCGCAGGATATACACGAAAAGAGATTTATATTGTCGAACTAATCGTCAGTAGCATATGTGCTACAGTTCTCTTTGTTGCTGATATATTATCTGTTTTCACAAGCTCAAATATTGCTGGATTAGAATTTAGTGATAAAGTCAATGTAACTGAATTTGCATTTCATGCTGCGATTGCTTTTGTGTGCATCATCACAGTATCTGCTTTGTACACTATGATTGTAATGATTTCACATAAGCAACTTATCAGTCTTGGAATTGCAGTTATTCTAACCTTAGCATTGTTGACATTAGGTGGAAAGTCAGTTTCCAGCTTAAATCAATCAAGCACTTGGACTGATCCTATCACTCATGAAATTGTGGAAAACCCTCTACGAATAGATAGTTTTGCCCGTACAGCAAATAACATTCATGTTTTAGTATCACCGTTTGCGCAGGCTGAATTTCACAGTTATCTGCTATTTGAATCAGAATTCGGCACAAAGGAAGAAACTTCTCTTATTTTCAAAGACTTTCCTTACCACATAGAATTTTGCCTGTTCAATATTCTGGAAATTCTTCTGTTTTACAAGATTGGGATTCGTATTTTTAGAAAGCAGGACTTGAAATAGTAACTTTAATAGTCTTTGTCCCCTGCATTATAAATATGCTTAATACAGATTTTATTAAGAAGGTAAAAACAGTCGCAATATACGCCTGCTTTTACCTTCTGATATTAAATTCATGAATTTATGATTTATAATTATATACATCAGCCGCCTACATTGTAAAGCAAAAAGCAAGCCATTTTAGACTTGCTTTCCGCCACTCTTATTCCTTATTGATAAATGATTTCTTTATCTACAATCTCCCTCGCACACGCCTGTATATTATTCATCCTGCCTACCCACTCCCACGCATTGTCTGCCTTTAACCGTTCTGTAATTCCTTGTGCCTGTTTCATCTGCTCTACAATTCTTTCAAAGCGTTCCTGTGCCTGTTCCTCTATATCTGCCAGATAACTGTTCAGTCTGCCGCTCATCATCAGATCCAGATATACATTCCTGCGGTATTCTTTCAAATACTGCAAATGTCTTTGTCCCCATACTCCAACAAATCTCGGTTCTTCTTCCTCCGGCAAAGTAAGGTTGGGGATAAAGTAATCCCCACATCTTACATAAGTGCCGCCCATTTCTTCAAAAATTGTTTTCTTCATTTTCTGTTCCACCTTTCTCATCGTCCTCTGTCCATTGATTTCTTCTTTGCTGTCTGTTTTGGCTGTTGCCTGCTTTCCTGCTGATAGCGGTGCAATTTTTCCCGTATGCTTGCCTTTTTCGACGGTTCTGATAGCTTCTCTTTTTTCGGTTCTGTCTGATTTTTCCATGCTCGCAGCTCCTCATTATATTCCCTGACCAGTTTTTCCGATTTCTGATATGTCTTTGCAAAGGACTGAACATCTGGATATCCTGCCTGTTTTACAGTCTGCTCCATATCCGTGTGGATACGTTTTTCCTGTTTCTCTGACTGTTCAATTTTGCCCTCTAAAGATTTCCGTGCTTTCCCTTTAAAAAATCCAGTTGTCTCGGAAAGCTGTTTCTTCAATGAGGAAATCTCCTGCTGTGTGGATTTCATTGCCTGTGACTGCTTCTGAAGTTTCTCCATCAGCTTCCGCATATCATTCCATTCCTGTAAATCAATCTTCGGTACTGGCTTCGGCGGCAGCTTAAACTTGAAAATCATTTCCTGTAAGAAGTCTTTTGCACCACGGATAATCTGCTGAAACATATCTGGCAACCAACCATGTGTCCGTATAGATTGCAATGTTTTGTCTGTGATTTTCTCACGCTTAATTGTCAAAATATCTTCTTCGGGAACACCCTCAACCAATGCTACATCTACCGTCCGATTCCATTCCTGCCTTGCCACATTGTCCGCCCGTATCTCTGCTTCTTTCGGGTTGTTCTTCCCAATTTTCTTTGTTGCCAGATACACGCCGCCCTGCTGAAATACAGACAGTTTTTCGGATTCTTCTTTCACATGGCTGTTAATGATTTCCGTAAACATCTCCTTAACTTCTCTGGTAAACGCATCGCTCTTAAACCACTCATCTTTCTTTGTAAAAATATGGCTTTCATAAACCTCCCCTTTGGGAATAATGCTGCATCCTGCCCGAAGATTTCCCTGCTCATCTAAAATCTCTTTCTTCGTGCGTCTGTGCTTGCCCTGCTCATCATAAAACATATTTCTGGTAGCAATTTTCACTTCGGGATGTTCTAACATTTTCCGTTCGCTGAATACGAGATGAATATGGTAATTGGTCATTTTTTTGTTATGATGAAGTGCTGCACTGCATTCCACACCATACCCTTTATGAAAGCTGTCTGTAAAAAGCCTTACCACATCATCTGCCTTGTACTCAACAAAACTTTCAGGAAGTGCAATAATAAACTCCCGCCCTTCAATACATTTCCCTGTTGTTCCGCTTGCTTTAAAATCCAACTGATTCTCTCTGGCAAGATTCTTCCAGAACTCTGGTGTTGCTCCCTCTGTCTGATAGGTCGCATAAAGATGTTCCTGTCTTTTCGGATTGGAAATATAATCAATTCTTCCTGCCACATCAGACAGCTTGTTTTGTCTGATAAATGAATGTCTGCCTATAAGCATTCTCCTTTCCGGCTCTCGCCTGCTTTGCTGTGAGTAGGTGCATAGGCACCTGTTTACGAACTAACTGCCGTTTCCGGCACAAATAGCTCCCGGCAGGGCGAAATACCCTGAGTACAAATCTCTGATTTGTGCGATGGGTGTATTTCGCTCTCAAACGCCGAGGGCTTTATAAGGTGCTACCTTTCTCTACCACGTTTCGGCTTTTGCTTTTCATCTTGGGCGTATCCGCCCTTTTTATTTGCCCGTATCCGGGCTTATTTTTTATCCCTGACAGCAAACCGATTCTTTACTTTTCTATCTGATTTATTTCGGTATTCTTGCCCGTACATACTCCAGATCGCCGCAATAAGGTGTTCCCACCAGATACCATTCCATTGCAGGATTCATCTCCATTCTTGTCCGTACCCACTGGTCATCCACTAAAACTTCCATACACTCTCCGCAGTGAAATCCCGTATCAATCCATAAGTCCATTGACAATAATCCATATCTGCCATTTTCACAGTTATAACCTAATCTTCCTTCTCTCATTGCATGGTTCTCCTTTCCAGATTTCTCCGTGTCTACTGTCCACAGGGGCGTGCCACGCTCCTGTTCTTATCATCAAGGAAGAATTACCATCGAAAACTCTCCGGCACTCCTCGTCTGTCCAGATACTCTTTTCTCGCCCGTTCCCGTTCTTCCTCTGTCGGGGCAGTCTTGAATTTTCCATACAGGTCACGCATGACCATCCTGTCTAATTTCTTCTCTAACCCCTGCTTAATTTCTTTTTCGCAGCTCTCATCTTCAACTAAGTGAAAGCGGAGCAACTGCATAAATAATTCCTGTGATATTTGCACATTTCCCATCTTATCCATCCTTTCCGTGACAGTACGTGACGGTATGTGACAGTCGTGACGGTTATTTTGATACCGCCCCTGCTGTCAAAAATACCGTCACAACCGTCACGTACTGTCACGCATTCTCTGTATTGTCTTTCCAAAATCTTAGTTTCCGTCCCTCATGGACACGCTCACTCCGAAATAGAATCCCATGTTCTGTATACAACCGTCCTGCAAGAACGTTCAGTTTTCTTGTGATAACGTGCGGTTGAATGTCCATATTTATCAAAGCGACAAGTGCTGTTGGCGAACCTTCCCAATAAGGATTGTCCTTCATAACAAGCTCTGCAATCTCATCCAGTAACGGCTCTGGCGGTTCTTTCCACAATTCCGTTTCTGCCTTTTGCAAATCCCACAACAAGGTTTCTGTATTGCGGATCAGATACAACTTCTGGTCTTGCTGATCTCTGCCTGATACTTCCAGTGTTGCGGCATTACCTGTCCGCTTTTCTTTCTGAAGAAGAAACGCCCCGTCTGCCGCCCCAAGCAATCCGCTTGTCCCGGAAATCATGTCAAACTTGTCATCCGCATTCTGCTTTCTTGTATGGTGTACGAGCAACAGACAAAGCCCATGAGCATCTGCAAAACTTTTCAGTCTTGCCATGATCTGATAGTCATTTGCGTAACTGTAATTATCGCCGCCAACCTCACGCACTTTCTGAAGCGTATCAATGATAATCAGCTTCGTGTCCCTATGCTCTGCCACAAATCTTGCAAACTGTTCATCCAGTCCATTTCCAAGCTGACTGGCAGAAACAGAGAAGTAAAGATTATCGGTGCTTTCTGTTCCAAACATCCGGTACAGACGCTCCTGCAAACGGCGGTAATCATCCTCAAGTGCCAGATACAGCACCGTTCCTTTTCGGGTGGGATAATTCCAAAGCGGTGTGCCTGTGCTGACATGGTAGGCAAGCTGTGCCATCAGAAAGCTCTTTCCCAGTTTGGGCGAACCTGCAAAGATATAAGTGCCGGGGTAGAGCAGACCGTCAATCAACGGCTGCTTACTCCGATACTGTGTGTCAAACAGTTCATTCATGGAAATAGTCTGGAGATAGGACGGGTCTGATTGCAACTGCATTTCCCTTTGCAATTCCTCAAAACTCTTGATATTTCCACCATTCTCGGATATACTACTTATAGTGTTTTTAGAAATCGGCTGCTCCGTATCTGCGCCAACAGATACATCCGGGGCAGTCTTTTCTTTTTTATTTTCCATCCGTATCCTCTCCTTTCAGACCGCCCAGAATAACAGTGATCAGTTCAATGACATTCAGCAGTTCTTCATCCACACCGTTTCCTGCTTCAATCCGCTTTAATTCTGTGAGGACAGTGGCAAGTTCCGTTTTAAGTGCCTTGAATACTCTCGGATTGCCCTGTACCACTACATCCTGATTCAGACAACGGCGGTAACAGTATTCCTGCTTTGGCAGTCCCGATAAGGCAACTGCCTTGTTAATGAGTTCATTTTCTTCGGGCGATACCCGAAACCCTACTGTGATGTTTCTCCAACGGTTTTTGTTATCTCTGTTCTTAGCTGACATTTTCAATCTCTCCTTTCCCTAAATCGTCTAATCTATCTGCCATTTCCGTTTGCTTTGACGGGAACAGATGAGCGTACTGGTAAGTGATGTCAATGCTTTCATGCCCTACACGGTCTGCAATCGCCACCGCTGAAAATCCCATATCAATCAACAGGCTGATGTGGCTGTGCCGTAAATCATGGATACGGATTCGTTTTACGCCTGCGGCTTTCGCACCTCTGTCCATCTCGTGATGAAGATAACTTTTTGTGACTGTAAAGATTCGGTCTTTCTTCTTCAATCCGTAAAGCATCTGCAAATATTCCTGCATTTCTTCACATAGGAACTTCGGCATTTTGATGATGCGGTTACTTTTCTTTGTTTTCGGTGTGGTAATCACATCTTCGCCGTGTAATCGCTGATAGGACTTATTGATTCTGACCGTTTCTTTCTCAAAATCGAAATCAGCGGCGGTCAGTGCCAGCAGTTCTCCTTCACGGATGCCGCACCAGTAGAGCATTTCAAAAGCGTAAAAGGAAACAGGCTTGTCCATCATCTCAAATGAGAATTTTTTGTATTCTTCTTTCGTCCAGAACAGCATTTCCTTGTGTTCCTCACTTCCCATATTTCCCGCTTTAGCGGCTGGATTGGAACGCAGCTCATAATACCGCACCGCATGATTGAAGATAGCGGACAACTGATTGTGCAGCGTTTTCAGATAGGTCTGTGAGTATGGCTTTTTCTTTTCGTCCCGATAGGCAAGCATCTCATTCTGCCATGCGATAACCTCTTTTGTAGAAATCTCGCTGATTTTCAACTTGCCGAAATAAGGTAAAATCTTTGTGCGGATGATATGCTCCTTTGTCAGCCATGTATTCTCCTTCAGACGGCTTTTCATATCCCGGATATACAGTTCGGTAAAAGCTTCAAAACTCATATCCATATCAGAGGAGTTCTGCAACTGAAACATTCGCTCCCATTCCTGTGCTTCTTTCTTGGTAGAAAATCCACGCTTGCATTTCTGCTTACGCTCGCCTTTCCAGTTGACATATCTCGCCATCACATACCATGTTCCATTGCTCTCGTTTTTGAATACCGGCATTATTCATCCTCCTTTCCTGCTCCGTAGAGCCTTTCATAGAAATACTGGCGGTTTACCCGTCCTGAAATAGTAATAAAGCCTTTTTCTTTCAGTTCCTCATTCAACTGACGGATTAGCTTGTAAGCATACGGCTTTGATACGCTTAGTACCTGTGCCACTTCTTCGGCACAAATAAATCTGTTTTTCATATAATCAGTCCTTTCTTTCGTTTTTGATTGCCGTTCTATCCGAATGAAGTTCCAGCAGGTATTCCCTGTTCGGCACTGTGCTGTCCCGATATACCGTAATAGATCAGGCGCTCGCTTGCCGTCTGGCAAGGTCTTGGCGGTTTATACTGTTCGGACGGTCATTTTGTTTTTATTAAACTTATTTGCTTAATTCAAGCTTATTATACTAAGCATATTTGCTTGTGTCAAGTGGCTTTTCGGAAAATATTAAACTTTTTTGTTTTGTATTATCTTGACTTCTCCTAAACATATCTGCTATACTCATTGTAAAATACATACAAGGAGTGGACACGTTATGGCGATTGGAGAGAGAATCCATTTTTTCCGCATTCTGCGTGGGATGACACAAAAATATCTTGGTACGATTGTCGGCTTTCCTGAGCGAAGTGCCGATGTACGTTTAGCACAATATGAAACAGGAACAAGAAAACCGAAAGCGGAACTTACTGCTGCACTGGCACAGGCTCTGGATGTTTCCCCTCATGCCCTTGATGTGCCGGACATTGACAGCTATATCGGACTGATGCACACTTTGTTTACCCTTGAAGATTTGTACGGTCTGACTGTCAGTGAATCAGAAGACGGAGAAATCTGTCTGAAAGTCGATACTTCCAAAGGCAAAGACGCTCACGAACTCCGGAAATTGCTGTATGCCTGGAAAGAACAGGCTGACAAGCTATCTTCTGAAGAAATCAGTAAAGACAAATACGATGAGTGGCGTTACCACTACCCGGAGTTTGATACCACTCAAACATGGGCAAAAGTCCCATCACAGGCACTTAGCGACACTCTGGTCGAAATGTTCCAAGACAAACTCAAACCAGATAAATAAATACGACAAAAAAGCCCTTAGCCATGAGTTTTTACCCACAGCTAAGGGCTTTCTAAATAATATGGATTTATTAGTTGCACAACCACCTGTCAATCATTCTCTAACCTTAAAACCACCGGATTATAAGAATAATGGCTCTCATGCAACTGTTATCAATTTGTTATCAAAAGACTTTTAAAAGTGCTGCAAACCCGCATAAACGCCGGTTTTACTAAGCATTTTTGTTTATTCAAACTCAATCGTTCCAGGCGGTTTACTCGTCAGATCATACATTACACGGTTTACGCCCTTTACTTCATTTATAATTCGTGTCATAACTTTCTGCAATACTTCAAATGGGATCTCGGAGCAATCAGCAGTCATGAAGTCGCTGGTGTTGACTGCACGAAGTGCGATTGCGTAGTCATAGGTACGCTCGTCGCCCATAACACCGACACTACGCATATTGGTCAATGCTGCGAAATACTGTCCGAGGTTCTTGGCAAGTCCTGCCTTGGCGATTTCCTCGCGATAGATGTAATCTGCATCCTGCACAATACGAACCTTGTCTGCGGTTACTTCCCCGATGATACGGATGCCAAGTCCCGGTCCTGGGAATGGCTGACGGTATACGAGGTATTCTGGAATACCAAGTTCCAATCCGGCTTTTCTTACTTCATCCTTGAAAAGCAGGCGGAGTGGTTCGATGATTTCCTTGAAATCAACATGATCTGGAAGTCCACCTACGTTATGGTGACTCTTGATGACTGCAGACTTTCCAAGCCCAGACTCGATCACGTCTGGGTAAATCGTTCCCTGTACTAAGAAGTCAACCGCGCCGATCTTCTTTGCCTCTTCCTCGAATACGCGGATAAATTCTTCGCCGATAATCTTACGTTTTGCTTCTGGCTCGGTAACACCGGCTAATTTCTTATAATAACGCTCCTGTGCATTGACACGGATAAAGTTCAGCTCGTATGGGCCATCCGGGCCAAATACTGCCTCGACCTCATCGCCCTCGTTCTTACGAAGTAAGCCGTGATCAACGAATACACAGGTAAGCTGCTTTCCTACTGCTTTTGAGAGAAGAACGGCTGCTACGGAGGAATCGACACCACCGGACAGGGCACATAATACCTTTCCGTCTCCAACCTTCTCACGGATCTCGCGAATCGTCGTCTCTACGAATGAATCCATCTTCCAGTCGCCGGAGCATCCACATACGTTATAAACGAAGTTTGACAGCATCTTCTGTCCTTCTTCAGTATGCATAACCTCTGGATGGAACTGTGTCGCATACAGCTTGCGCTCCGGGCACTCCATCGCTGCAACTGGGCAAACTGGTGTCTTTGCAACAATCTTAAATCCCTCTGGTGCCTTTGAAATATAATCTGTGTGACTCATCCAGCAGATTGTCTGTGGCTTTACGCCCTGGAAGATAGCACTGCTGTTATCTACATCCACTTCGGTTCTGCCATACTCACTGACTGGCGCAGTTTCCACGGTACCTCCAAGCATATATGCCATCAACTGCGAGCCATAACAGATTCCGAGAATCGGAATTCCCAAATCAAATATTTCCTTCTGATAGCGTGGTGACTCCTCGCCATACACACTATTTGGACCACCCGTGAAAATGATTCCCTTTGGATTCATTTCCTTGATCTTGTCGAGCGACAAGGTGTACGGATGTACCTCTGCATACACATTACATTCACGGACACGACGTGCAATCAACTGGTTGTACTGACCACCAAAATCAAGCACGATAATCATTTCCTTATTCATGTGCGTCTCCCTTCTTCTCTTAATTTATTGTTATATTCTATAAGAAAATAAGCAAGAGTCCTATCTTTCGATAAAACCCCTGCTTATTATACTAATTATTTAGCATCTCTGCAATAACTTCCTGCGCTTTTTGTAACTGCGTATCATCTGCGCGGTCAATATTGACTGCAGATGCCTTTCCATCCGGAAGTTCGACCTCATAATCCGGTGTAATACCCTTCTTGTGGATATCATTTCCGTTCGGTGTAAAATACTTTGCAATCGTAAGCTTTACTGCCGTTCCATCGGAAAGCGGAATGACTGACTGGACGATACCTTTACCGAATGTCGTTGTCCCAACCAGCTTCGCCTTGCCAGAATCCTGCATGGCGCCGGAGAAAATCTCAGATGCACTCGCACTATTTCCATTTACCAGTACTACTAATGGGATATCGACGCTATGTTTTCCACTGTCCTTGTACTCGCCAATCACATTTCCATCACGATCCTTTGTAGAGACGATCACGCCATCATCCATAATGTAATCGCACATATCAACAACAGCTGTCAGAAGTCCGCCTGGATTATCGCGCAAATCAATAATCGCTGCTTTTGCACCATTTGCCTGCACCTCATCGATAGCATCTTCAAATTCCTGTGCTGTATTGTCGTTGAACTGTGTAACTGCAATATAACCAACCTGATCATCCAGCATCTCGCTTTCTACCGTGTAATTCTCCACAGTACGACGCTCTACATCAAACTCCAGATAATCGGATTCGCCCTGACGGTAAATCTTCAGATGTGCCTTCGTTCCTTCTTCGCCACGGATCATATCTACTACCACAGAAAGCTCCTGATCGGTAATCTCCGTGTCATCTACCTGAACTAAAATATCGCCTGCCTTCAGTCCAGCCTGCTCAGCCGGGCTGTTCTTGATCGGACGTACGATTTCGACACGCATATCGGAATTCATCGTCACAACTGCACCGATACCTACATATTCACCCGAAGTATCTTCCTGCAGTTCTGCATACTCTTCCTTTGTATAATAGACAGAGTACGGATCATCCAGACCATCCATGATTCCGTCATACAACGCTTCTTCCTGCTTATCACGGTCAACATCGAAATAATAATACTTGTCAATCAGGGAATTGATCTCATCGACCTTCTTTGCAACTGAACTGTCCTGCCACAGATCCGATGCAACTACTGGTTCTGACGTATCTGCCTGTGTTGCATCCGAATCCGTCTGTACATCAATGGATTCCCGTGTATTCTTCTTTGACTCTGTCTGATTTCCACAACCGATACATGCAACAGATAACGCGGTTGCCAACGCCAAAGCCCATAGTTTTTTCATGTTCTTTTTCACGTCTACTTTTACTCTCCTTTAACCTTGCGCTTTCATCTTATTGTAAATACGGCCATGGATCAACATAGCTTCCATTGATTCTTAATCCAAGATGACAATGTGGACCTGTCGAATTTCCGGTACTTCCAGCAAGCGCAATGACCTGTCCACGCGATACCGTCTGTCCCACGCTGACACACAAGCTTGAATTATGCATATATGTAGTTGACATAGACGAACTGTGTGCAACCGTTACATAATTACCCATCGAGCTTGAGTAAGACGCCGCAATTACCGTTCCAGCCTCGCATGCTACAATCGGTGTTCCTGTCGGACATCCAATATCCAATCCCTGATGATATCTCGAACCAATACCTCCAGGACTCTCTCTCGGTCCAAATCTGGAAGTAACCGTTCCTCCAGTTGATACTGGCCACTGCAGGCTTCCACCTGTATATGTGATATTTACATCTGTCGGTGCCGTTGTTGTGCTTCCTGCAGCTGCTGCCGCGGCCGCTGCGGCTGCCTGCTGCTGTCTATATGCTTCCTCTGCGGCTGCGATTGCCTGATTGGTTGCCTCGATATCCTGCTCCAGCTCTGCAATCGTTGCCTCGTAATCACCGATGGATGATTCGTAGTTTGCTACCTGTACCTGCTTACCCTCGATCATAACCTCGACAGCAGCCTTGTTGTCTTCCACTTCCAGTTTGATATCCTCAACATCCTTCAGATCTTTTTCCAGACCGGCCTTTGTATCTGCGATCGTCTGTCGTGTCTCTACCAGATCATCAAACATATTCTTATCGTAAGAATAAATCTGATCTGCATATTCTGCCTGATTTACGATATCCGAGATATCGGAGGTTGAGAAAAGTACATCCAGATACGATGGATTACCATTTTCGTATGAGTATTTGATTCGCTCTTTCATCGCCTCATACTGTTCCTGCTCTTTCTCCTGTGCAGCCGTAAGCTCAGTCTGCTTCGTCTCAATATCTGCTTCGAGCTGAGTCTGCTGCGCCTCCAGATCCGTAATTTCATTTGTATATTCCGTTACCTGCGCATCCAGTTCTGCAATCGCATCCAGAATCGAATTCTGTTCTTTCTCCAACTGGGCGAGAACGGCTTCTGCTTCTTCCTTCTTGCTTTCCTTCTGATCTTTCTGATCCTTCAGATCCGAAATACTCGTCGCATTTACCGTCATACTCATGCTTCCAGCCACGGCAAATGCAATGATTGTTCTCACAAGCTTTTTACACTTCATATGCTTCCCTCCTAGACTTTCAAATGTTTCCGTGTTGTCAATAAACTACCAATCAAACCAAGTCCGATACCAATACCCGCAGATAATGGAATCAGAACTGCAAATATCTCCTTTGCCGGTACAAATGCAAATAAGCTCTGTACAACGGAGAACCGGCCGATGATGTACTGAACCACTGTATCATACATATAGTAGATCAAGATCAATGGAATCAATGATCCCACAAGTCCGATCACAACACCCTCTACAATGAATGGCGCACGTACGAAGAAGTTTGTCGCACCAATCAGCTTCATAATACCAATTTCTTCCTTACGCACAGTAATACCGATTGTAATCGTATTACTGATCAGGAAGATCGATACGAGCAACAGGATCACAATAATTCCGATGGATGCATAGCTGACAACGCTGTTCAGTGCTGCCACACCGTCTGCAGTTACCTCGGAGCTAAGTACCTTACGTACACCGGTCAATCCCTTTAAGTACTGTACAAATTCTGCCTGATTTGACAGATCCTTCAATGTGATCTTATATGATGCACTGTTCTTCAATGGGTTGTCCCCCTGGAATGCATCAATCGCTGCCTGCGGATCATCAAACTTCTCTTCTGCATACTGCTTCCATGCCTCATCTGCGGAAATGAAATCCAGCGTATTGACCTCATCACGCAGTCGAATCTGCTGACCGATCATCGTGATATTCTCATCTGTTACACCTTCATCAAAGAATACAGAGATCGTAACTGTATTCTCCAGATCCGTCATTGCTGTACGGAAATTCACGATCACACAATAAAATAAACCAAATAAGAACAGACAGGAAACAATTGTTCCGATTGATGCCAATGAGAACAAAAGGTTTCGTTTAATATTTTTAATACCCTGTCTGATACTATACATGAATGAACTAATCCTCATCGATATACCCACCTTTTTGCTCATCGCTGATTATTTCGCCATGCTTCAACGTGATTACACGTTTCTTCATCATATTGACGATCTCTTTGTTATGCGTTACAACGACAACCGTTGTTCCTTTCTTGTTGACATCCTCCAGAAGGCGCATAATCTCCCATGAATTTTTCGGGTCCAAGTTACCAGTCGGCTCATCCGCAAGCAGGATCTCTGGCTTATTTACCAGTGCTCTCGCAAGTGCAACTCTCTGCTGCTCACCACCGGACAACTGCTTTGGAAATGACTTATATTTATCCGCAAGTCCAACCAATGTCAACATCGCTGGTACCTGCCGGCGAATGTAGCGGCTTGGCGTCTCAATGACACGCTGCGCAAATGCAACATTCTCATATACCGTACGATCCTTGAGCAACCGGAAGTTCTGGAATACAACACCGATCTTACGACGGATCTTCGGAATATTTTTTCTCTTTAATTTACTGTAATCTGTGTCTGCAACCTTGATCTTTCCAGAGGTTGGATCTAACTCCTTTAACAACAGCTTAATCAGCGTCGTCTTACCAGATCCGGAAGAACCTACGATAAACACAAACTCGCCTTTTTCTATCTTCAAACTTACATCGTTCAAGGCATACGTCTTACTCGCCGGATACCTCATCTTCACGTGACTCAGTTCTAACATCTTATTATCTCCTTTTGAGCGTATCTTTTAATACTCTAACGATTCCATGTACTTCATATATTTCACAACCATAAGGGCAATCTTGAAGGTAATGGCATCCTCGAATACCCGGAGATCAAGTCCGGTACTCTTCTGAAGCTTATCCAGACGGTAAACCAAAGTATTACGGTGAATGTAAAGCTGACGGGATGTCTCAGATACATTCAGGCTGTTCTCGAAGAACTTGTTGATTGTTGTCAATGTCTCCTCGTCGAACTCGTCTGGTGATTTACCATCAAAAATCTCCTTGATAAACATCTTGCAAAGTGGAAGTGGCAACTGATAGATCAATCGACCGATTCCAAGATTGCTGTATGCGATAATCTTTCTGTCGCTGTAAAAGATCTTCCCTACGTCCAGTGCAAGCTTTGCTTCCTTATAAGAACGGGACACTTCTTTGATTTCGTTGACGATTGTACCGTATGCAACATTGACCGATGACATGGCTTCTGTATTCAGCATATCCACAATTACTTTTGCCGTCTTGCGCATGTCCTCGTAAGTCTCACTTGGCTTTATTTCCTTGACAAGAATAATATTCTTCTCGTCAACTGCCGTAATGAAATCCTTTGTCTTGCTGGAGAACAAGGTTCTGACTGTCTCCAATGCATTGGTATCCTTCTCCGTCTTTGTCTCGATAATAAACACGATACGTTTTACATCTGTCTCAATGTGCAGCTTCTTCGCACGGTTGTAAATATCCACCAAAAGCAGGTTGTCAAGCAACAGGTTCTTGATAAAGTTGTCCTTATCAAAACGCTCCTTATATGCCACCAGAAGATTCTGAATCTGGAAAGTTGCCATCTTTCCGATCATATAGACATCCTCGGCATCCCCTTTTGCCAGTATGACATATTCCAGTTCATTCTCATCATACACCTTAAAAAACTGGAAGCCACGAATCACCTGACTGTCCGCTGCTGATTCAGAGAATTTCACAACCTCATCCTCATACTCTTCCATTCCGCGCATAGTTGTCGCAAGTATCTTACCTTCGGTATCCATCACACAGAGTTCTACACGTGTAATTGACTTAATTCCAGTAACCGTATCCTGCAGTATCTGATTCGAAATCATTCGTCCACCCCTATTCTTTGTTGTGAATTTTTAAAAATTCTGTAACAAAATTGTAACATTTATATATTCTTCTGTCAATGTCAAATACTTTCCAATTATTCGACATTGCCTATACTCATACAAAGTACATTCTACACGAAAAATGCAAAAAAAAAAAGAGGAAACGCATAATTTTTATGCATTTCCTCTGAAAAATCACACTTTGTTCAAATTTTAGAACCAAGCACCTGACTAGTTGATGATGATCTCCTCTGTCTCCTTATCGAAGATGTGGATCTTGCTCAGGTCAAATGCGAACTGAACTGTATCACCAGGTCTTGCTGTTGTACGTGCATTTACTCTTGCTGTGATATCGAACTGATCGATTGTGAAGTACAGATATACTTCAGCACCAAGCATTTCGTAAATATTGATTCTTGCATCGATAACACTCTCAGGTGAAGACTCGATGAAGAGCTGCTCATCATGAATATCCTCTGGACGGATACCAAGAACAACTTCCTTATCAAGGAAATCACCGCTGATAAGCTTCTGAGCCTTAGCATCAGGAACCTTGATTGAGTGAGAACCGAACATAAGTAATACGTCTGCTCCAGACTTAACAACCTTACAATCGATGAAGTTCATAGGTGGCATACCCATGAATCCAGCTACGAACAGGTTGCATGGCTTGTCATACAGATTCTGAGGTGTATCAACCTGCTGGATGATACCATCCTTCATAACTACGATTCTTGTACCAAGAGTCATAGCCTCTGTCTGGTCATGTGTTACGTAAATGATAGTTGTCTGCAGTCTCTGGTGAAGCTTAGAGATCTCAACACGCATCTGAACACGAAGCTTAGCATCCAAGTTTGAAAGAGGCTCGTCCATAAGGAATACCTTAGGCTCACGAACGATTGCACGTCCCATAGCCACACGCTGTCTCTGACCACCTGACAAAGCCTTTGGCTTTCTGTCAAGCAGATGCTCGATATCAAGAATCTTAGCAGCCTCATGTACCTGCTTATCAATCTTCTCCTTTGGTACCTTTCTAAGCTTCAGACCGAATGCCATGTTATCATAAACTGACATATGTGGGTACAAAGCGTAGTTCTGGAATACCATCGCAATATCTCTGTCCTTAGGCTCTACATCGTTGACCATCTTGTCACCGATCCAAAGCTCACCGGAACTGATATCCTCAAGACCTGCGATCATACGAAGTGTTGTTGACTTACCACATCCTGAAGGTCCAACGAAGATGATGAACTCTTTATCTTCAATATCCAAGTTGAAGTCCTTTACAGCGTTGAAGCCATTTGGATAAATTTTATAAACATTCTTAAGTTGTAAACTAGCCATTTTGATTTTTCCTCCTTAGATTTTAGCTATAATCATCTGACTCATGATGTTTGTATGATACACCAAATGACCCGAAGTTGCCATATTACTATTCAACAAATAAGGCTGAAAAATATTGTGTAATTTGTATATGAAAAATTTTTTCATGATTTTTTTGTGGATTTTTCACAAACTTTACCGAATTCTGACTAGCTATATTTTGTGAAACCTTCACCATAAGCCTCCCGAATATCCCCCACAAAACAGATTGCCCGGTCATCCAGCTCATAAATTTTCCGCTTGACATTTACCATTTCTTTTGAACTAAGTGCACAGAGCAGCATCTGCTTCGGGCAGCCGGTATATCCACCCTGTGCCGGAACCCGCGTAACGCCCCGTCCCAGTTGTCCGGTAATGTATTCCGCAAGTGCTTTTTCTTCATTCGAAATAATATACATAAGTTTTGCATGGTTTGGTCCCTCCAGCACCAGATCAGAGACCTTTGTCATGACAAACAGGACAATCAGTGCATAAATTCCATTGCGAAGCCCAAACACGCCGATTCCGAACAGAATAATGATGCCATCCACGATTGCCATCAGCTTTGGAACGGATACATGCGGAATACGCCGATTGATGATCTGTGCTGTCATATCCGCACCGCCCGAGGACGCATTTTGCAGGAAGATCAAACCAAGTCCGCCACCCATGATCACGCCGCCACACAGCCCATCTACCAGTACATCACCTGTCAGAAGCGGCAGTGGACGGATCAATCCGAGAAACACAGACAGACACACCGTCGCATAGACTGTCCGGTAAAATATCAGCTTCCCAAGTACCTTATATCCTATGATAAACAACGGAATATTGACCGCCGCATTAACCAGCCACAGTGGGATATGAAACAAATGCTCCAGTAAGATTGCCAGTCCGGTCACACCTCCAGTTACCAGTTCCAGCGGATTAAAATAGACAACGACCGAGAAAGCCATCAAAAATGCCCCCACAGTCATCAGACCATACCTCTTTGCAATCATCACACAAACCTCCATACGAAAAAAGACTCCATACTAACCTCTAGTATGGAGTCCGCCATTGATTTTTATTCGCTTTTAATGATTGCTGTCAGATGCACCGATAATGATCACGACATCGTAACCGTCTGTGGATTCTGTCACATTGCTTGTCACAGTTCCAACTTCATAGCTGGCATTTGCAAAATACTGTACCAGTTCTTTGCCCACGCCATCTTCTCTTGCTACAATCTTTGTATCAGCGAGTGCTTCTGTGTAATCCGATGCATTTGTGTTTGCATATCCATTTGCATTTAATGTATCACACCATCGTCCTGCAAGTCCAGCAATATCGGTACTGTTCAGCACCAGGATCTTCCTATCCGTTGCACTGACTGTCTCAGCCTCCTGTGCAGCTTCGGTTGTCTCAGCCTCTGTGGATGGTGTGATCTGAAGATCATCCACCTGAGAATCCGTCAATGCATTCTCATCGAGGGTTGTCGCAGGCGTATCCTTCGCTGTGTTCCCCTTTAATGCCTGCATTACAAAAAATGCACCAAATGCCACAATGGCAAGTCCTAATATAATAACTGCCGCGCGAAGCAACATCGAAAAGAACAATCCTGCCGCCGTCTGCTGTTTTCTTCCACTCATAATTTTCTCCTATCTACGTCATACGTTGTTTCCATCTTTTTCTATTCGTATCTACCGTCGCTCATTCTAGTCTTTTTTTCAATACATTTTCCAAGTATAGCAAATGTTGTTGTTTTTTTCAACCGTTTATAGCATAATCATAGTATGGATTTTTTGTGAAGAACTTGCATCCTGATCATATATGCTACAACCAAACAAGGAGGTTCCAATCCTATGAAAACAGCACTTATTACCGGTGCTTCCCGCGGAATCGGCGAAGCCACCGCCTATCAGTTAACAAAAGAATACGACTGTGTTGCCATTATGAGCCGGAATACCGACGGAAAATTAAATACCGTTGCGAATCAGATTCACACCACAACCAATTGCGAATGCATTCCATTTACCGGGGATGTATCCGACTTTGCATTTGTCGAAGAATGTGTCCGGTCACTTGCTGCATCCGGACATCCTGTCGATACACTCGTCAACAACGCAGGCATCTCGCTCGTCGGGCTTTTTCAGGACATGACACCGGAGGAATTCGACCGCATCCTGCGCATCAATGTGACATCCGTCTACAACACCTGCCACGCTGTCATCCCAGATATGGTCCGCAACCAGCGGGGACGCATCCTGAATATCTCTTCCGTCTGGGGACTCGTCGGTGCCTCCTGTGAAGTTGCTTATTCAGCGACGAAGGGGGCCATCAACAGCCTGACGATGGCGCTTGCGAAGGAACTAGCCCCAAGTCATATCGCGGTCAATGCAATTGCTTTCGGTGCCGTGGACACGACCATGAACGCTCATCTGTCTGTCGAGGAGAAGAAGACGCTCTGTGAGGAAATCCCGGCAGAAAAAATGGCGGCTCCCGAAGAAGCCGCCGCCTGTATCTCTCATATTTTGGCAATGCCGGATTATATGACCGGCGAAATATTGAAATTCGATGGTGGCTGGATCTAGCCACCATTTTCCTTTTCTGAATTCTTTTCTGAATTCGTTATGAATCCTTCTTACGCAGGTTTTTGATTGCTGTTGTAAGCTTGATCGGATTTCCGTAACGCAATGTCGAACTCCGGAAGATCTTACCGCCGATCACACCCATAAGTGCAACGGAAATATACAGAATTACCGCAGATACGATGATCTCCCATGTCTGTACATGTCCCATCGCCACACGTGCAAACATGGCGCTGTAAGAGCTAAACGGCAGGAAGGAACAGACTTTCATCGGTACGCCATCCACCTTGTCAAGCTGAAGCAGCACAACAAAATATACGATCATGATAATCATCTGTGCTGATCCGGCAGACTTGTTCAAGTCCTCAATCTTCGATACCAGAGCACCAAGCGCACCGTACAGAAACGCATAGAACAGGAATCCGCCAATTCCAAATATGGCAAATACAACCAATACATTGGCTGGGATATCCAGGAACATGCCAAGGTCAATGCCCCAGAAATCTTTATTGTACTGGTACGAACCAAGCAGACAGACAGCAATGATTCCGACCTGAAATACCGTTGCCACGGCACCTGCAAATACCTTGCCGAACAACAGCGCCGTTGAATCGGTACTGGTAACCAGAATCTCGATGGAACGGTTGCTCTTCTCATTTGTAACAGAGGACGCAATACTCATGCCATACATGATGATGAGCATAAATATCAGGATTACCAGCACATAGCAGTACCAGAAATTCTGTGTGCTATCCTTGCCAAGCACATACTCGTCATGGGTAATCTCCTTATAGGATGCCTCCATGAATTCATTCAGATCCAGATCATGCTTCTCACAGTAATCCAGTTTGACAAGCATCCCCAGATAGCTGTCAAAGACGGCCGCATCGGAATTATCCATGCTCTTGTTATATACATAATAATCGTAGTCTGACAGCGAATGAACCGCAAATCCGGCGGCTGCTTCTTCCTCTTCAACCGCTTTTTTCAAAGTATCCTCACTGTCAAAGCTGACCAGATTTATTCCTGTTTCCATAGACCCCCATACCGAGCCATCCACGTCAATGATCAAAATTCCATCCGGATCGTAGACCCCATATGTATGCTCTGCATCCGCCTCTGCGGAAGAATCCTCCTTTGAAGCGCTGTCCTGAACGGTAGAATCCTTCTTATCTCCCGTAATTGCATCCTTGACACGCGGAACAAACATGATGCCCGCTGCCAAAACAGCAATCAGGATTGTAGATATCACGTATGACTTGCTCTTAAAATAGTTGTCCAGCTCAAACTTTAATATCGTGAAAAACTGTTTCATGTTATACCGCCTCCTTTGCTGCTTCCGCATCCGGTTCTTCATCCCCGACACAAGAGATAAAGATATCATTCAAGGATGGCTCATAGGCTCCAAACTGGTGAATTTCAACACCTGTCTGTTTACAAATATCAAGGATCTGCCACATATCAGCCTGGGTTTTCATTTCAAGCACCACGTACTTTTTAGTCACACGCTCAACAACTGCATAAGAAGACAGCTTCTCCCTGCAGATATCAGCCAGTTCCTGCGGGCTGTAATTATCCGCCGATATCGTCTTTCTGCCACGTCCGTACGTATCCTTGATATCATCAAGATGTCCGGCTAATACGACGTCGCCATGATTGATAATCGCGATATCCTCGCAGAATTCTTCCACATAGCTCATCTGATGGCTGGAGAAAATAACGATGCGGCCTTCACGGATCAATTCCCGGATGACGTCCTTTAACACCTGTGCATTGACCGGATCTAACCCGGAAAACGGCTCGTCTAATATTACCAGTTGTGGCTCACCGACCAGAGTTGCCGCAAGCTGTACCTTCTGCTGGTTTCCTTTTGATAATGTCTCTAATTTCCGGTCAATATATTCGGATACATGAAGACGATCCAGCCATTTTACAGTGCTCTCATTCGCCTGTTTCTTATTCATGCCACGGAGCATAGCAAGATACACCATCTGGTCACGTACTTTCTTCTTCGGGTAAAGCCCCCGTTCCTCCGGCAGATATCCAACCTGGCTTGCCGTCGGGTGAAATATTTCTCCATCGAGCATAATCTCACCGGAATTCGCATGGAATACATCCATGATAATCCGGATCGTCGTCGTCTTGCCTGCGCCATTTCGACCAAGCAGCCCGAGTGCCCGTCCGCTCTCCACCGCGAAGCTGACCCCATGCAGGATTTCTTTTTCCCCGAAGCTTTTTCTTATATCTTTTAATTCGAGCTTCATAACCTCTTCCTTCTTTCCTGTCTACCGATTTTGATTTTGTTATTCCCGCTTACCGCGTATTATACAAATCCAAAAATCTGTATAAAAATAACATGTCCCCAATATAGCAGAATTAATTGTCGTTTACAACTATCTGCCCCTGCATTTCATCTGTCCGCCAGATAAAATACAGGTCTATTGAAAACATGTTATGATCCGTCACCATGTATCCGCATGATGACCTGCATGCACATCCGTGCATATCTTTCTATTATTATCAACTGTTATGGCAGTGCATACTTCTGTTCATATGCGCGGTACTGTTCGTCGTACCACTTCGCATCCTGCTCTTTCACTTCTTTGCGATGCTCATGTGCATCGAGTTCATCATCCTCCACCTGGATTACGCAGGTAGCAATATTCGAGCAGTGATCGGAGATACGCTCGTAAGTATCCGAGATATCTGACAGACTAAGTCCAAGCTCAATCGTACATTTGCCTTTGCGGAGACGCTTGACATGACGTTTCTTGAGTTCTTTGTTCATATCGTCCATCAATTCTTCCAAAGGCTGTACAAGCGCTGCCTTATAACGGTCATTTTGCTCAAATGCATCGACTGTCATTGTCAGGATATCTTTCAATGCCTTGCTGTAGACAGCAAGCTCATCCATCGCCTTCTTCGAGAAAATCAGTTCTTTCTTATGCATCTGTTCCACTGCCAACAGTATATTCACCGCCAGATCCGAGATACGCTCAATATCTCCCAGCGAATGAAGCATCAGTGACAGGCGGTGTCCATCTTCCTTCGAAAGATCTTTCGTGGAGAGCCGGAGCAGATATGTGCCAAGCTGATCCTCGTATTTGTCGACGGTATCTTCTTCCTTGCGGATCCGTTCCGCTATTTCCTCGTCGTATGCGGTAAGCAATCCGACTGCACGTCCAACAGATTTCATGGAGAGCTCTGCCATCTCAGAAGCTACCTTCCGACACTGCATGATTGCGAAACCAGGTCTCTCTAAGAATACAGGATCCAAAAGCTGCAGTACCTTGTCATGCTTGCTAAGCTCATCCTCTTCCTCGTCGTCATCCTTGATGGTCTTGACAGCAAGAAACTCCAGGAATCCGGAAAGCGGAAGCAGCACAATCGTTGCGGCAATATTAAAGATCGAATGGATCGTTGCAATTCCTACCTCATTTGCCGCCTGCGGCAGGAATGCATAATGTACAAATGCATTGGAGATATAAAATACTAACATGAATACAACCGTTCCGATTACATTAAAGTAAAAATGAACCGCTGCCGCGCGTTTTGCATCCTTACTTGCTCCCACACTTGAGATCATCGCAGTCGTACAGCTGCCGATATTCTGTCCCATAATGATAGGGAGAGCAAGTGCATAGGAGACAGCGCCCGTGGAACAAAGTGCCTGCAAAATACCTACGGACACAGAGGAAGACTGCATGATTGTCGTCAATACAAAACCTGCAATAACTCCGAGAAGCGGATTCTCAAACTTCGTCAGAATCTGTGTGAACTGCGGAACATCCTTAAGCGGTTCCACTGCCGAACTCATTGCGGTCATACCATACATCAGAATCGCAAAACCAAGTAAGATCGTTCCGATGTTATGTTTCTTCTCACTCTTGCAAAATACAACTAAAATCGCTCCAATCACAGCCAGAATCGGCGTAAAAGAGGTCGGCTTCAGCATCTGAAGGAAGAAGCTTCCTCCGTCAATACCGGACAGTGACAGCAGCCACGAGGTTGCCGTTGTACCGATATTCGCGCCCATGATAATACCGACTGCCTGATTGAGCTTCATGATACCGGAGTTAACAAAACCAACGACCATAACCGTCGTCGCTCCGGATGACTGGATGACTGCCGTTACACCTGCGCCAAGCAACACAGCAGACCACTTATTGGAGGTAAGGCGTTCGAGAACCTTTTCCAGCTTACCACCTGACATCTTCGCTAATGCGTCTCCCATTATATGCATACCGTACAGAAACAATGCGAGACCACCAACCATGGATAGAACGTCAAAAATATCCATCTTTTTCTCCTATTCTCTTTATTGACATTTTATAAGCCGGTCTGCTGGATTTTACCCAAAATTCACCTAATTTTTACAGTTTCCGGTCTTTAACAATAATACAACCTTGAAGAGGTCTCCGTCAATCATTATTTCCACTTTGCCGTTCTGTAATTCCATCAGGCTCTGCGCAATGGATAGTCCGAGTCCATTGCCCTCTGTATTTCTTGAACGGTCGCCACGGACAAACCGTTCCTTTAATTCATCGCCAGAGATGTTGAGTGGTTCCTTCGAAATGTTCTTGAAGGTCACTGTAATCTCTCCCGGTTCTGCCTCGTCAATATCGATGTATACCCGGCTGTTTGGCTGGGCGTACTTGATGATATTTCCGATCAGATTGTCGAACACGCGCCACAGATGTCTGCCATCTGCCATGACATGGCAGTCTGCCTGCGCACCATATTTCTTCGTCAGATAATTCGTCACTACCGGCTGCAGCTTACATGCCGCAAGCCGCTCTTCGAATTCTCCGAGCGCCTGTTCTAAAAGCATTTCCACGTCGGTCGGTTCCATATGCACTTCCAGATTACCCGTAGACGCCTTGCTCGCTTCGATCAGATCCTCGATCAGCTTCTTGAGCCTTGCAGACTGTCGCTGCAGCACCCCCAGATATTCTGCTTCCTTGTCACTTAAATCGCCCTCCTTGGAGAGGATATCCACGTAATTGATAATAGACGTAAGCGGTGTCTTGATATCATGGGAAACGTTCGTGATAAGCTCCGTCTTCATCCGCTCGCTCTTCATCCGTTCTGCCACTGCCACGCGCACGCTGTCCTGAATACAGTTTAATGTCTCGCCATGTGCCGCAAATTCCGGCAGCATATGTGTCGTGTCGATCTTATAATCGGTCTCGCCGTCCGCAATCTTCTTCGCACCATCCTTCAGCCGATACATCTGCACGATCACGCGGATCAGGAATACCGCAAGCAAAGCCGCACATACCAGATCCAGCATGATTGCCAGTCCGGCAGAACCACTTGCAGCCACGAGGATCAACCGGAGCAGTGCGATTCCTGCCAATCCGCCAATCCATTTCCAATAGAGGTTAAAATGTCTTCCAAGGAAACGGAATAAATCCCGAAGCTTGCCAAACGCCCACTTTACAACCCGCACAAGCAGTTTACAAAGCCGCCAGATCAATGTGTTTGCAAACATTGCCCAGCCGGAAGCCTTCATTCTGGTTGATGTCGTCATCAGAAGCGGTGGGAAAAGCAATGCCACGACAGCCAGATAGATTGCTGCTAAAAACAGCTCATCAATCCCGGAATATACATAATAATTAATTACATTGACTCCCGTTGCAAAAACCGCGAAGAATACATACAAAAACAGATCATACGGTATCCGGTCGAACGCATTGCAGGTAATCTGTTCCTGCGCTTTTCTGTGTCCGGATGCAGTGATCAAAAATCCGCCCATAACCAGAATCAAAATGATCGAAGCAGCAAGCGTATAGGGTGCCGCCTTTACAACCGGCTTACAATACCGCAGCACGATCGACTCTGCATAGATATCACGTGCAGTCAGGTCGGATCTGACATAGGCATACAGCGTGTAAGAAACCGGTGTATACATATCAATGCCCTGCGTCAGGCTGCCGTCATAATCCAGCGTCAGGCTCTCATTGTATATCTGCACATCACCGGCTTTCTTCGTCGCACGTGCAACTGCCTTCTGATAAGCGGAATTGTTCGAGAGATAATAAATAAAATTTGTGTTGTCAAGCTGAATATACGGATCCGCATTGCCTTCGTCATCTACGGCACTGTCAACCACGGTCATATCCGCAAAGGAAATATTGCTCCAATCCCAGTACACGTCACGGATTGACATAGGAACTTCCCCGGATGTTGCAAATACAGTTTCGTCCGCTTCATAGCTGCTGTAATCCTCATCATATTCGTCCGGTACATAATTGTTCTTCCAGAAATCAATGATATCCTCCAGAGAAAGCTTACAGGTGATCGTCGTCTGTCCGGTATAGGTCATTATCCGCCTGGATCTTACGTCATGATACTGATACTCTTCTGCCTTGTAATTCGACAAGGTTGGATACTTCTTTGCATCATCCGGTACGACCTCGAAGTAGAAATTGCTGTTTTTCTCATTGAAATAATCCTTATAATACCGTATCGTATGATTCTCCTGCGTATCATCCTGACTTTCCACATATGCCTTGTAGTATTCGTCCACCTGATACGAGGAATTATCCACGAGATTTCCCATATAGCCATCGTAAATCGCCTCCGCCTGCATCTGGCTGGAACCGCCGTAGGAAATCGCCGCAACTACCACACAGCTGGAAACCGCTGCCATAAAAAGCGATACAGAAAGCAGGATTGCAGCAACCACCTTTGCCACTGCACTTTTCTTTAATTTGTCCATTTTATCATTCCTTCCCAAACATATACCCTTGTCCCCAGACTACCTTGATGTAGCGCGGTTCCGAAGGGTCTGCCTCGATTTTCTCACGCAAGTGGCGAATATGTACCGCAACAGTGCCCTCCTGTCCGAATGGTGCATCCTCCCAGACGGCACGATAAATATCCTTCGGTGCATACACCGTATTCGGATGTTCCATCAGGAATTTTAAGATTGCATATTCCGTCTTAGTCAGGTTCACAGGTTCTCCATCAATCGTAACCTTCTTCGCCCTGTCATCCAGACAAACCCCGCCGATCTCGAGCGCATCTGTCTCCTGCTTCTTCGGGACATTTCCGCCAAGCATCATGTAACGGCGCAGCTGTGCCTTTACTCTTGCGATCATAACAACCGGGTTAAATGGTTTGGTAATATAGTCGTCCGCACCGACGGAAAGTCCAAGGATCTTATCTGTATCCTCACTTTTCGCTGTGAGCAGGATGACCGGAACATTGGAAGTCTTACGGATTTCGTTCATCGCTGTGATACCGTCCATCACCGGCATCATGATATCCATCAGCACAAGCTGCACATCCTCGGTTTTCAGCTTCTCACAGGCTTCCTGTCCGTTGTACGCTTTCGTCACCTGGTACCCTTCTGCAGACAGGTAAATACCAAGTGCCTCCACGATATCCTTCTCATCATCACAGACTAAAATGTTATACATATTGTTCTCCTCTTCCCAATCGGTAATCTCCGACCATACAGGTATCCCTGTTGTTATGATACCTGTATTATCGCAAAATGAATTTTAAGATACTAGATTTCATATATTTAAGATTTTATTAAGAACGTTAAATTTCTTTTCGATCCTGCAATACCGGAAATGCCTTTCGGATCTTTGCCACATCGTTTTGTATGTCATATACGAGCAGTTTTTCTTCCTTACAAAGTGCATCCGTAAGTCGGATTTCCTTTGTCGGCACAAGCAGGCTGCCATCAGGTGCATATAAACCAGAATCGCCAGAATAATACTGTCCGTCCATATCGCCGCAGCAGTTCACACCTACTACATAACACTGATTCTCGATTGCGCGTGCGGCAAGAAGTGCTTTCCAATGTGATACACGTGATTCGGGCCAGTTCGCAGGCACGATAAAAAACTCAGTCTTCGGCACCATCGCCCGGAACTGTTCTGGGAAACGCAGATCATAGCAGATGCCAAGTCCCGCCCGAAACTCTCCAAGTGTTCCAGTACAAAGCGTCGTTCCTCCTTGGAAATGCTCATGTTCCTCGCCATAGGAAAATGGATGGATCTTTGCAAAATCCATTGCAACGCCGCCATCCGGCGTTACGATCGAATAATGGTTTTCACAGAGTGGTTCTGTCTTTTTCACCCAGCCGATACCAATTGTCGTGTGGTGCCGATCTGCAAGTGTTTTTATCTGTTCAATCGTCCAGCCGGTTGTTGGTTGGTTCGTCATGTCCGGAGTGCTATCCGTTTGCGCACGCGACTGTATCTCAGCATCCGGTTGACAAATTTCTGCCGTCACATCGGTATGCATCGAGAATCCCGTCAGGCTCATCTCCGGGAACAATACGATCTCCGCGTCCGCGGCTATCACAAATTCCTCTGCCCGGACGAGATTCGCCTGTTTGTCTTCCCATAGGATATTCGTTTGTGCCAGTGCAATCCGCATACGCTCTCTACCTCCACACGCTTACCACTGTCCCATCACTTTATGCATAAATGTGCCCACCTCTTCCCAGGCGCGCTTTGACTCCGGTATCACTGTGCCGCTCATCTGAAACACATGAAACATTCCTTCATATACTGTGAATCGTACCGGAACGCCTTGTTCTTTTGCCTTCTTCGCAACCGATGCCGCATCATCATACAGCATCTCGTGTGTCCCGACCTGAATCAGCATCGGCGGAAATCCGGTAAAGTTTCCGTACATGGGTGAAATCAAAGGGTTCTTCGCATCATTTTCCCCGATATAAGGGCTGTGCAACAGCATCTCTCCACCGCCATCTGCACCAAAGACCGGATCGATCTCCCGGTTCTTCGTGTACGATTCTCCCGTGATCGCCAGATCCGTCCACGGCGACATCGCAACTAATCCCGCCGGCATCGGCTCGCCATTTGTGCGCAGTTCCATACAGAGTGCCATCGCCAGACCGCCGCCCGCCGAATCGCCGACTACGATGATTCGATCGGATTCATAGCCTTTATCGCGCAGCCATTTATATGCGGCAACCGCATCTTCTAATGCCGCCGGAAATGGGTACTCCGGTGCCAGCCGGTAATCCACAGAAAGCACTGCCGCTCCACTGCTGATCTCGGCGTAAAGCCCTGCCATCTTCCGGTACTGTCCCTGCAACCCGGACATGTAACCACCACCATGAAGCTGTAGGATCACGTATGGATTCTCCGAGCCGTTCCATGTCAGATATTCCATCTTGAACAGTCCCATGTCGATATGTTCTACGGAAAGGTGCTCCGGGTATTCAAATTCTGTGTTCTGAATAGATTTTTCCTTTTTTCTCTGCCATGCCTGCTTTAAAACCGGGTTCTGGTTGACCATGGCTACGATATCACGCATCAGTTCTGCGCGGTGACTTGTCTTGTCGTTCTCCTTCATACATACCTCTCTTTTGATAATGATACTACACACGGAAGCGGCGGTTTAGTTCGAGCGTAGTGCTTCGCCCGCCAATCACGAAAATTCCGAAGAGCTGGACGAGTACGGTAAATACTGCAACCAGTGTCAGAAGCTTCCATGTGACAACTTCCAGGCTGACTAACAGCAGCTCAACGGCTGCGATCAGTGTCAGTTCGAGCTGCGGCATAATATAACTTCGCCAGTCGCGGCGTCGCACCATCATGAATACGAAGATTGTAATATTCGTCGCAATCACGACAACCGGAATTCCGATATTGACGGACCAGCCTGCATAGCCAAGAGAAAAATCGACTGCAAGCACAAGTGCCGCACTGATTACTCCCTGAAATATGATTTTCTGCTGTTCATCTGCAAGTGGCTGTGCGGTAAACGTAAATGTAAAGTACAGATACGCTATTCCTGCAAGACTTACCAGTGACCAGCGAACACCATGATAGGTCATATAATTTACGATGCCAAGCACGACCACACCGACAACCACGCAGAACGTCACGATGCGGATTGCGAGACGCATCCGCTGCTGCTTCGGGAGCATGTCCGGATAGACCGGCTGCACATGCTCTGTCTCCGACAGCGCGCCCTTGCAAAGTGGGCAGATCAGGCTGTCATCCTTCACTTTTATATTACAGCGATTACATTTACTCATAATACACTCCATTCGTCTCTACCGAGACATCAATTCCATCTTCTGCAAGCTTGCGGAAGAATACCTTCTGCACATCGACTTCCCGCACTGCCGAGCTGAATGTGAACACCAGCGTATCCTTATACGACACAACCGCTGCCTTCAGGTTCTGATTCTTCGACATGGACAAGGTTGCATACAGCGACTCCACATACGCGTCGTACGGGCTTGCAAGCTTCACCAGACCAAGGTTCGTCACACAGCCGGAGTTCGCCTTTGCAGACATCTGATAGATAATCTTCATCGCAATATTCTTGATAAAGAGCGGCGTTGCACGCAATGCCTTGTTCTTCTCGTTTGACACATTGTATGCCATGATCTCTTCTAGGTGTTCCTTCGTGATCTGGCTTTTCAGGCTCTCTGCCACCTGTGCCAGCACTTCTTCAAATGTATAATCTTCCCGCTCCGCCCGGAACATTGCCGACACGACCGCGAAGAAATTCTTCGTTGTCGCAGACCCATAATATGGCCGCAGATTTACCGGCACGCATACCGCAAGCGGACGCCGGTGCGGGATACTGTGCATATAGCCCTTATATACCGACCATGCAAATACACCGAGCAGATACTGATTGACAGTCACGCCATACTGCTTCGCCACGCGCTTGACATCCGGCAGATGCAGATAGCCGTGCATGATTCCGAAATATTCCCGCGGGAACATTTCCCCACGGATCACAAGTGCCTTCTCCGTCTTATAGCTCTTCTTCGCCGGACGCTTATAATGCTTCAGATAGCTGTCCTCCCGGTCGACAGTCGTCTCTTCATGCAATTCCATCCGGTCGCCCTTGCCGATCTCCGGATGCACCAGACGCAGATACTGGTACACGAGTTCTTTTAAGAACATCAGCGCACCATTGCCATCGGTCAATGCATGAAAGACTTCTAAGCTGATTCTTCGTTCATAATATAACACCCGGAACAGATACTCCCGGTTTAACAGCGGATTGATATACTGGCAAGGTCCCATGTCCTCCTGCATCACACGCGGCGCCGGGTTCGGATTATCCTCGAAATAATACCAGAATACACCAGTCTTCATACGCACATGCATGACGTCAAAATACGGAAGCACCATGTCGAGCGCCTGCTGCAATTTCTCCGGCTGGATCTCCTCGGTCAGTGTTGCCGCGATCCGGTAGACATTGCTTGATTTGCGGCTGGCAATCACCGGGAAGAGATTCGCGGTATTATCCAGCTTGTCAAATCGCGCTTCACGGATTCGTTTTGGCTGTCTCTTTACAGATTTCATCTTCGAATCCGTCGGTTTCACTTCCGGCTTTGTGTCCGATTTTTTCTGCGTATTCTGCGCTGTTTTTTTATTTGTCGTTTTCTGTCTTTTCTTACTCATTTTATTCAGTCCCAACTTCATCATGTACCTGCATGCGTCATTTTGTATCCATATCCTGCATAAATCTATACAATTTCATACATTCCCGCTCGCAGAACTTACACTAAGAAAAAAGCGGGCTGACATATCGTCAACCCGCATATCTCCAAGCTACTGATCGGATTCGAACCGACGACCTATTCATTACGAGTGAATCGCTCTACCAACTGAGCCACAGTAGCATGACAACCATCTTTCTATTCGCATAGAAATCCCAGCTGCATGTGATACTCTACCACACTAACTCAGATTTGTCAAAGCATAAGTTGACTTTGTATCCTTTATTTTTGACACCAACTGTTTATCATCCGTCAGAATCAAAATCTGCTCGGATGGAATCTCCTCTATACTCGCAAAAAATCCCTGCATCTGCGTATTGTTCATCTGCGGCAAGCCGTCGATCACAACTGGCATATGCTCTTTGCATAACCGTGTTGCAATTCCTACCCTCACTGCCATCCGCACCAATGGTAAATCCGTCGCATCAATCTGTGTAATATCCGTAAATGCGCCATTTTTCTTAATCACCAGTCGAAGCTTTTCATCAATCTTCGCGTCCTCATACAATCCACCTGTCACGCGCTGCATAATATCCGTCATGTGATCATTGATAATATAATTCCACTCTTCTACATAGCTTCTGGAAAGCTCCTGAATCGTATTGATAGCAAGCGTCGTCGCATAAATCTCTCGTTCAATTGCCTGTTTTCTGCCTTCGCACACACGGATTTCATCCTCCAGCTGTGCTTTCTGCTTCTTTCGCTCCAGAATCTCTGCCTCCGTTGCCCGCAGATCTTCCTTGAGATCCATATATTTCCGCGCGAAACTCATGTCGATCTCGACATCCTCATACGCCTCATTTTTACGTTCCAGTTCATAGACAATCTTCTTGAATTCTTCCTCCGAAGGTGCCTGATTTTCTCCATCCAGCGCGCCTTTTCTGTGCAAGCCGTCCACGATCGTCATAACTACAAACAATGCTGTACACACAACAAAGAGCTGCCGCACACCATCATCAAATGGAAGGATATATACAAGTGCGGCAATTACACCAATGACTAGCAATCCCGTCAAGGCAATCATCCACCAACGATCTGTCAGCTTCTTCGGTGCCTTATAATCCTTCAGCAAATCGGCATCCAGAAACACACTGTTTTCCTGCAAGGAATCCAGATGCTCGTTTAACTCATCGTCTTCCTCATACTTCGTGCCTTTTTCTGTATCAATTAACCGTCTGGCTTCGCGTTTCCGCTTCGCCGTCTCGATTGCAAACTCCTCATCATTGTCCGCAATCTTCTTACGGACTTCCTTCAGCGCTTCTTCGTCACCATCGTATTGTTTCAGTTCTTCTTTCAGCTCTGCAATCTGCTGCTCCGTCTCCGTCACATCCAGTGCATTTTTCTGGTCGCGCAGGATTGCCAGCGCCCGTCTTTTATCCAGATTGGAAGAACCGGTGGTTGCCAGATTGGTAACAAATGTATTGAGTTCTTCTGCTTCATTTTCTGTATCTTTTTGCTGACGAATATAGAGTGCATCACTATATGTCTTTTTGTCTACACCTGTCAGCGACTCATACAAGCTGTTCTTGTGCTTGAGCTTGCCAACACGACCATTCTTCACATTTAAGACCTGTGTCGTCATATTGTGCTTGCGGAAGCTGCGCTCCACCAGATACTCGTCTCCATCCTTTATCACATATGCCTTTCCAGAAAAGCCGTGTCCATCCATCGGCTTATGATGCGCCAGATCATCGTCCTCCGTCTCTGGAAATGTACCGATACCGTACAGCGTTGCATATTCAAAATCCGCGACCGTACTCTTACCCGCATTTCGCGTGCCATACACAACATTCACACCCGGCTTCAAATTGATCTCGTGGTTATGAAATTTTCCAAAATCTTTTAATAATAATTTACTGAAATACATCGTTATTTCTCTCCTGCTCCAAGCAGGGCTTCCATACAATAATGCAATGCCTTATCCCGAATCGCCTTATCGCCGCCTTTTTTATCGTCTGTCAGTTCGTCTATCAGTCTGCCAAGCAGATTGTCATGATTCGACACGTGCAGCTCGTCCATGTCGTAGTCGCATTCTGTCTTATCGATCACTTCGTTGATGCAATAGCGGCGTGTCAGTTCGCTTAAGTTGATCTCCATATTCTGAGCGGCACGTCCACGCAGCAAAATCCGGTAAATGTTATCCGCCCCCAGCTCCTGCATCTTTCCTTCTACAAGATTGCAGATATCTCCATTTGTATAGGTCGAATTGATATCCATCGCCATATTCACATATTTTCTGCATGCAAATGGCACAAATGTGATCGTCGTCTCACCTGAAGTTGACACCTCGCCTAAAATATAGCCGTGCTTTCCAGTCTCTGTATAAGAAAGCGGCTCCAGGGTTCCGGCAAATGCCATATGATTTTTCAATATATGTGCCGGCTTGTGCATATGTCCAAGTGCCACATACTGAAATCCAAGCTTTGCCACATGTTCCTTGGAAAATGGCATATGCTCCATGTCTCCGCCATGTCCAAGCAGAATATTGTATGCATCCGGCTTACCCGGTCGCATGCGTTCCAGAATCCGTCCAGTGTACGTCGCATGTCCATAGCTGTATCCGCTGACACAGACATTCAGATCCTCAAAATACACGCTTGCCGCCTGATCCCGTGGCATCACGATCGTATTACTCTCAAATGTATATGTCTCCCATGCGGAACCCGGATCAATATAGTCCTGATCGCCAGCAATAATTACCGTCTTTGTATTTGGAATCTTCCGAAGCTGGAAATCCAGTTCCTTCAAATCCTGTTCCGTCGGCTTTGTGTAAAACAGATTTCCCGCAATCAAAAGCAATTCAATTTTCTGTTCTTCGCATACCTCAATCACACGGTGAAAGGTACTGTAAATCTCCTTTGCCCGCACATCACTCCAGATTCTTCCGCGGTCTGGCTGCGCACCCAGATTGACGTCTGCTATATGTATGAATTTCATAGCGTTACCTTGCCTCCATGCAGGCTCTCATGTTCCTGCACCAGTTCCTGATATAAATCCAACACATTCCAGTGAATGTTATGTTCTGTCACAACTGCCCGATAATCGATCTGCGGCATGCCATCTTCTTTACATGCCGCAAGAAAACGATTCAACAACCCATCCGAAAACTCTGAAAATAATATCATCGGATCAGGCAGATCTTTTCCTTCGTACCAATCCCCGTTCTGTTCAAATCCCGGCAATCCGGCATGACAGCCGATTGGCTGTAAAAAGCGCTTGCGCGCAATCTTCTTGCAGGAATATCCAAGACGCATGCCAAGTGCTTCTAATTGTCTGTGCTGTTCCGCTGGAACACTGTATAAAAGTATCGTTGGCATCGCATCCGCCTCCATTCCCACATTACATACTTCTGATTATTTTATCGCATCGGTACATTGAAATCAAGCTTTTCCAGAAATTCACGAGAGTTTCACAAAAGAAAGGACTGTCCACCCTTTTCGCGAACAGCCCTTCTTAATTCGATCCATCACCCATGGATTTTCCTTTATTCATTTAACTCATGAATGTTCTTTGAAAGTTTCCGCAACGAGTCCACAATCTGGGAACTTGCCTGGCTCATACCATCTGCCAGCTTCTGCACTTCCGATGCAACTACTGTAAAACCACGCCCGGCTTCCCCTGCACGTGCCGCTTCTATCGCGGCATTTAAAGCAAGAATTCTCTGACGGCCGCTGAATTCCTCGATTTTCTGTGTCTTCTCACTTGCATCATCAATGTATTCCACGCACTCCTGGATCCCCGTCTGCAGTTTATCCAGCAAACGCTTATTCACTGCAGAAGTATAAGATGCGCGCACAAACATATTAATCACATCGCCAAGCAGCGTCGCTGCTGCCTCGATTTCTTCCCTTGTCTTAACATTCACCTTGTGCAATGCCCGAACATAGGCCTCTGCATCGATACCAAGCTCTCCCGCAGTCTTCCGGAATGCATCATCATCCGGATGCTCCGGCAGCACCTGTCCGCCAATTACACTTCCCAGCACCGTTCCATCATCTAGGGTAATCGGTATTCCAAAATCCACGAGTCCTGCATGGCAGGAATACACGCCCTTTCCTTCCCGGTCACACTTCTCGCAGCGTCTGCGTCCTTCTGCACTTCCACGAGTCAGATCAATACAAAACTCTGTAAAGTTGTAGCACTCACTGATGTACTTTCCATCTGCCCCAACAGCCACCGTTGCAAGTCCGGTACTCATCGCCCAGTTCTTCATGATGTCCTCAAACTTCTTCATGTCACAAAAATCTTCGATACGAATCATATACTTCCACCCCATCTCTCATGGCTTCGCCATTTCGTAATATTATACAAATTAGTATATCATTTTTGGTGGTTTTTTACAATCTTAATCAATGTTCCATATGTGCATATTTTTCTTTCGTCGCAAGTCCACCCCGGATATGACGCTCGGACTTGTTGACATCTAACACCTTCCTTGCCTCGTGTGCAAGACGCAGGTTGATCTGCTCTAAGCGTTCCGTGACGTCTTTATGTACGGTTGACTTCGAAATACCGAACTTCCGCGCAGCCTGTCTGACCGTTGCCCCCTCCTCAATGATGTATTCACCAATTTCAAGTGCCCGTTCTTCAATGTAATCTCTCAACTATACAAACCTCTGTTTGACTGTTTGTACAGTGTATGAAGATGGTTACGGTAATATGATACCGATTGCGGTTACATTATTTTGTTGTAATGTTCTATCATCTTGTCATATCCGAAAACAATATCAAAATATTTATATGGTGTCCGGCGAAACTGATTATCAAGAAAAAACAGTTGGTAGCAACTATCATATTATGTTATAATTTAATATAAGCAAGGAACAAATGACTACATATTGTATATATGATGGTTTGTCGCTACTAGATGTAATAGGTTGAACACCCCTCCAAAAATAGTGTATCGTTCAACATAATGATTTAGTATCAGGAAAGGAGCGATAACTTATGTCTAATTATAAGGATTATAAAGATGCCTATATGGTGTGTTTACGTGCATTGTTTGGCGATGTCTTGACACTAGACGAAGAAACGTTTGTGTTATTAGATGCCAGTTTTGCATTGGTGGAAAATGATGGCGATTATATTTGTTCAAAAGGTTTTGAACGTTGGCTGCAGGTGCAGTTACCATATATTTATGGTGCTTTCTTATCCAGAGAAGATTTTACAAAGAATGTATATGATGTAATGTATCATTTTGTAGCAACTGGGAAAGAATCGGCTTTAGAAAAATTAAAGGCAAAGCCTGTTAATGAAAAGATGGCTGACCGTGTTTATACAGTAACATTTCAGAATTTTAGTCAGAATGTATATATGCAATGGCTTGATTTGATTCAAACATGTATTACGTATTTGAATGGTTTGTCTGAATGGATTGATGAACAGGCATCAAATATGAGCGCGTCACATAGATATATGCTTACATTTATTTTGTTCAATTTTCCTGTTTTTGTACAGTTATTAATGCGTGATGAGAATTTTTTACAGGCATTTGAAATTGGTACAGAATATATGGCTGATAGATACCAATATGTTCATTATGAATTGCATGGTGATATGTTTGAACTGGCTGATGACGAAAAATGTTAAATGGATGAAAAGTTACATGTTATTACACAGAATCTTTAACCTCTATTCGAATAACTACTACTTTTTCATTACAACAGTTTCTCAATCTTCTTTATTAACGCCGCCAAATTGATTGTTAACCTGCCATCATACAGACTGACCGGGATATCCGCATCAATTCCATAAATCACAGGGAAGATTTCCTTGTTGAACTCATACACCATAATGCGCTTCTGGTATGGGTCCACAATCCAGTATTCCTTCACACCGGCATCCATGTATTTGGAAAGCTTCTTTCCATAGTCGCGAAGCCGGGTGGATTTTGAGATTACCTCCAGCACAAAGTCCGGCGCACCATATATGCAACGCACCTTCATCCGGTCAATGTCGCACAAAATGACGACGTCCGGCTGCAGCATCGTCTTATCATCACAGTCAAGCTGTACATCCACCGGCGAGATAAACGGCATGCACGGTCCATCATGCTCCAGAATAAAATTTGATATCTGCCTGTGAACTTCCCCTGCAATCAACTGGTGAATCGTCGAAGGTGCCGCCATATCATAGATACAGCCATCAATCAGCTCTACCCGGCGATCCTCCGGCAGCGCATAATAATCATCCAGCGTATACTGTCCCTGAACCTTTGCCGCGTATGCTGTTCCGGAATCCTCTACCATATCCGCATACAGGTAATCACGGTCGCCATTTTCAAAGATACGTGCCAATGCCTCAAGCGTATCATAGCGCGGCGATTTCGTCTCACCCGTAAAAATCTTCTGCACGGTTCCAAGCGGAACTCCCGACATCTGCGACATCATGTTATACGTGTACCCATGTTCCCGCTTCTTTTCTTTCATTTCTTCGATTGTCATATGCATCACTCCTTTGAAAAATTCTTTCATTACCGATACCTTTATATTTAGTATAATACTCTTCTATGTATAAATCAACCGTTTTTTACCCTTTTTATATCCAAATATTTGATTTTTTTATTCTATGTTACATCCGTTAAGTATCCGTTTTTATTCAGTTAAGAACTCGTTTCTACTAAAAATGCAACTTATAATTGACATTTTTTCTCGGATAGTGATAGTTTAATAATGAATAAATGGACATACTACAGAAAAATGGTGAAAAATATGAATGAGAACATAAAATCTGCCAATCCACTTGGCACACAGAAAGAATCCAAATTACTTGTCAAATTCGCAATTCCATGCATCATTTCGATGCTGGTAACTGCCCTTTATAACATTGTCGACCAGATCTTCATCGGGCAGGGGATTGGAATCAACGGAAATGCAGCGACAAACATTACCTTTCCACTGTCTACGACATGTACAGCAATTTCCCTGTTGCTCGGAATCGGAAGTGCGACCAATGTCTCCCTGAAGCTTGGCGCAAAAGAGGAGGAAGAAGCTGCCAATTACGCTGGTTGTGGTATCTGCCTGATGACGATCTTCGGCCTTGCATTATTCGCATTTACCTCGATCCTGCTTACACCCATGCTGAAATTCTTCGGAGCAACAGCGGAAGTTCTGCCGTATGCACAGGAATATACCCGCATTGTTGCGATTGGATTTCCATTTCTGATTGCAAACACTGGTATGAGCAAGCTGATCCTCGCCGACGGAAGTCCGCGTTATTCAATGATTTCCATGCTGATCGGTGCCATTGTAAATACGATTCTTGATCCAATCTTCATCTTTACATTGGACATGGGAATGCGTGGTGCCGCACTTGCAACGATTCTTGGACAGATTGTATCCTTCTGCATCAGTTTGCGATACATGTTTCATTTCAAGACTATCCGGTTGCGCAGACGGTGTTTCCGCATCCGTGGAAATAATTTTGCAAACATCATGCGCCTTGGTGCCAGTGCGTGTTTCAACCAGATTGCTATGACTGTCGTGCAGATCGTGATGAACAACGTCCTGTCACATTACGGTGCATCATCCGTCTATGGAAGTAATATTCCACTTGCCTGTGCCGGTATTATCACAAAGGTCAACATGATCTTCATGTCGTTCGTCATCGGTATCTCACAGGGCATCCAGCCGGTCATCGGATTTAATTACGGTGCAAAGAAATACAACCGTGTGAAGAAAACATATCTTCTGGCACTTGCTACCGCAACCTTCCTGTCGCTGATTGCATTTGCATGTTTCCAGCTTTTCCCAAGACAGATCATCCGTGTCTTCGGAGAAGGAAGTGAGCTGTACTATCAGTTCTCCGAACGGTATTTCCGGATTTATATGTTCTTCACCTTAATCAACGGCATCCAGCCTGTAACTGCGAATTTCTTCAATTCCATCGGCAAATCGCAGCTTGGTATTTTCATGTCACTGACGAGACAGATTCTCTTCCTGCTGCCGCTCATCGTGATCTTCCCGATCTTCATGGGAATCGACGGTGTCATGTATGCTGGCCCGATTGCAGATGTCGCAGCCGCTGTGGTCTGTGGTGTATTTACGATCAAGGAATTGCGCGAGCTGTCGCGGCTGAATTCACAACAAACTGTATAAATTACAAAAGCCGTGCATGGGTATTTCTACAACCCATGCACGGCTTGTTTTTTATTTTGTAATCCGATCGATCTTCTCGCGTTCTTCCTGTGTAAATGTCATATTTGCGAGCATGCCGATGTTGTCTAAGATCTGGGATGGTCTGGATGCACCAATCAACACACTTGTAATGTCGTTATCACGCAGAATCCATGCAAGTGCCATCTCTGCCAATGTCTGACCACGGTTTTCTGCAATCACGTTGAGTGCACGAACCTTTGCAATCGTCTCCTCATTGATAGCAGTCTCCTTCAGGAATCTGCCATCGGTACGGATACGGCTATCCTCCGGGATACCATTTAAGTAACGATTTGTAAGTAAACCCTGTGCCAATGGACAGAATGTGATGATACCGATGCCGTTTGCGGCTGCGTAATCTTTTAATCCATCCTCTTCCATCTCACGGTCAAACATATTGTACCGTCTCTGGTTGATAATAAATGGCGTTTTCATCTCCTTGAAAAGCTTTGCAATCTCGATTGTCTGCTCTTTATTGTAGTTGGAGATTCCGACATACAACGCTTTTCCGCTTCGTACAATGCCATCCAAAGCGCAGGCAGTCTCTTCCAGCGGGGTATTCGGATCCGGTCTGTGGTGATAGAAGATATCCACATAGTCAAGTCCCATCCGCTTCAGGCTCTGATCGAGGCTTGCTACCAGATATTTCTTGCTGCCCCAGTCGCCGTAAGGGCCCGGCCACATCGTATATCCGGCCTTCGTAGAGATGATCATCTCGTCCCGATATGGACGCAGACTCTTATCTAAGATCTTGCCAAAATTCTCCTCAGCAGCGCCATCATATGGGCCATAATTATTCGCCAGATCGAAATGTGTGATACCGTTATCAAAGGCTGTCTCGCACATATCCATCATCGTATCAAAATTTCCGTTCGAACCAAAGTTGTGCCAAAGCCCAAGCGATACCGCAGGAAGCTTCAAGCCACTTGCGCCACAGTAATTGTACTTCATATTGTCATATCTTGTTTCTTTTGCAATATACATGTTGTACCCTCCTCGTATACCCAACTAATTTTTTGCGAAGCAGAAAGTCCCATGTATATGATATATTCCGACACTGGCTTCGTGTTATATGAATATGTTTGAAGCTTAGAGATTCTTAATGTTCTGTAAGTTATCAGCAATGTTTGAACACGATGTTCAAACAAGCCGCCACTGAGCCACGGATGGCGAATTGGCGGCGTTTGCGTACGTTTTCGATGTTTTCAACAGAACATTTAGCATCTCTTAGCTTCAATATATCACATATTACACGAAGCCAGTGTCAGAATATATCTATAAAAACCTCGTCTGCTTCGCAATTATTATAAACAAAAGGAAAATCGAAAAGAATATAATTTCTTACGATTTTCCTTTAAAATTTTACCCTGAACGAATTCTTGGAGTATTCTTACAGCCTCAACTTTTACTTCTTCAAATATTTCTTGAGATACTGCCCCGTATAACTCTTCTTGCACTTGGCAATCTCTTCCGGCGTTCCGGTTGCAACAACTGTTCCTCCGCCTTCGCCGCCTTCCGGTCCGATATCAATGATATAATCGGCGGTTTTAATGACATCTAAGTTGTGCTCAATAACTACAACCGTATTTCCACCCTCACACAACCGACGCAGAATATCGACCAGACGATGTACATCCGCGAAATGAAGTCCCGTTGTCGGCTCATCTAAGACATAGATTGTTCTGCCTGTGCTGCGTCGGGAAAGCTCTGTCGCAAGCTTGATTCGCTGTGCTTCTCCACCGGATAATGTCGTCGATGGCTGACCAAGCTTGATATAGCCAAGTCCAACCTCCTGTAAGGTCGAAATCTTGCGCAGGACAGATGGCACATGCGCGAAGAACTCGCACGCTTCATCGACTGTCATATCAAGTACATCGTAGATACTCTTGCCTTTGTATTTCACTTCCAATGTCTCCCGGTTGTACCGCTTTCCATGGCAGACCTCACATGGTACATATACATCTGCTAAGAAATGCATCTCAATCTTGATGATACCATCACCACGGCACGCCTCACATCGGCCACCGGCAACGTTGAATGAGAATCGTCCTTTTGTGTAACCCATTGCCTTTGCATCCTTTGTATTCGCAAACAAGTCACGGATCAGATCAAAGACACCCGTATAAGTCGCCGGGTTCGAACGCGGACTTCTGCCGATTGGAGACTGGTCAATGTTGATAATCTTGTCCAACTGGTCAAGTCCTGTGATATCGTCATGCTTGCCCGGTTTTACCTTCGCGCGGTTCAGCGTTCTAGCAAGATGCTTATATAAGATCTCATTGACAAGCGAACTTTTTCCAGAGCCTGATACACCTGTCACGCAGGTCATCACGCCAAGTGGGAACTTCACATCAATATTCTTCAAATTGTTCTGTCTGGCGCCAAGTACCTCGATATATCCGGTTGGCGTTCTCCGCTCTTCCGGTACCGGAATCTTGATTCTGCCGCTTAAGTAGGCTCCCGTGATAGATTCCGGACACTGCATGATCTCCTCTGCAGTTCCCTGTGCCACAACTTCACCACCATTTGCACCTGCGCCCGGTCCGATATCAATGACATGGTCTGCCGCAAGCATCGTATCCTCGTCATGCTCTACCACAAGCAATGTATTTCCCAGATCCCGCAAACGCTTCAGTGCCGCAATCAGCTTATCGTTGTCTCGCTGATGCAGTCCGATACTTGGCTCATCCAGAATATACGCAACCCCAACCAGACCGGAACCGATCTGGGTTGCCAGACGGATACGCTGCGCTTCTCCACCGGACAAGGTTCCTGTCGCACGCGATAATGTCAGGTAATCCAGACCAACATTGATCATGAATCCAAGTCTCGCCTGAATCTCTTTTAACACCTGTGCGCCGATCATCTTCTGCCGGTCGGTAAGCTCTAATTTCGAGATAAAATCATGCAAGGCTACCACAGACAGATCTGTGACATCCGCAATGTTCTTTCCACCGATCGTAACTGCCAGCGACTCCGGCTTCAATCTCTTACCATGACACACCTCACATGGTGTCACAGTCATATAGGTCTCATAGTCCTGCTTGACCGATTCTGCAGTCGTCTCTCTGTACCGGCGCTGCAGATTCCGAAGCAGTCCTTCGTAATTTGCATAGAATGCATCTTTTCCGTTATACGCACTCTTATAGTGTACATAGATTTTCTCGCCTTCAGTTCCGTATAGGATCACATGCTTTGCCTCTTCCGGCAGATCCTTAAACGGCACATCCAGAGAGAATTTGTATTCTTCTGCGAGTGCTTCGAGGCATGCATGTGCATAACTCTTCTTATCACCACTCGACTGCCAGCCCGGTACGGCAATCGCACCCTCATTCAGAGTCAGACTGTCATCTGGAATAATCAGGTCAATATCAAATTCTGTCTTGAATCCAAGTCCCGTACAGCAAGGACATGCGCCAAATGGGTTGTTGAACGAGAAGCTTCGCGGCTCGATCTCCTCGATGCTGATGCCACAATCCGGGCAGGAAAAGCTATCCGAAAATAACATCGTTTCTCCGCCGATCACATCAACCTTCACCAAGCCTTCTGCCAGCTTCAGGACAGTCTCAATGGAATCCGTCAGACGGCTTTCAATGCCTTCTTTGACTGCGAGTCGGTCCACAACAATATCGATATTATGCTTCTTGTTCTTATCAAGCTTGATCTCCTCTGACAGATCATACATACTGTCATCCACGATCACGCGCACATAACCGCTTTTCTTTGCCTGCTGCAGCAGCTTGACATGCTCGCCCTTCCGTCCACGCACAACAGGCGCAAGCAACTGGAATTTCGTACCCGCAGGCAGCTCCATAATCTCATCGACCATCTGATCGACGGTCTGTCTGGCAATCTCTTTGCCACACTTCGGGCAATGCGGGATTCCGATACGCGCGTACAGCAGACGCAGATAATCGTAGATCTCCGTCACCGTTCCAACCGTGGAACGCGGGTTCCGGTTCGTTGATTTCTGATCGATGGAAATAGACGGAGAAAGACCTTCAATTGAGTCAATATCCGGCTTGTCCGCAAGTCCTAAGAACTGCCGTGCATAGGACGACAGAGACTCCATGTATTTCCGCTGCCCTTCCGCATAGATCGTATCAAAAGCAAGAGAGGACTTACCGGAACCGGAAAGTCCTGTCAATACTACAAACTGATCACGCGGAATCTTAATGTCAATGTTCTTTAAATTATGCTCTCTTGCACCTTTGATGGTGATATACTTATGTTCACTCATGACGTCTGTTTCCGCTTACTCCTTTTTCTAGCTAAATTTCTTAACCTTATCCATATACTTGTCTGTATATTTCTTCACGTTATCTTTCACCATGTCCTCTAAATCTGACATGCTGATCTTCTCCTTCTTGTCAAGGACAAAAAGTGCACACACTGCACCTGCAAGGAATATTGTGATTGTTCCAAGCATGCAAATCTTCTTTCTTCTCTTCTTTTTCTTCATCTGCTGTACAAATTTTTCTTCCTCTTCGAGGCAGATTGCATCCTCCTCATCTAAGATTTCTGCAACCTCTTCCATCGCAATTCCTTTTCTTCTTGAGATCTCCTCAATCAATTCATCTCTTTCCATCGCAAGCTCCTCCTTATTCATTTTATTTAAGACTTAGTATAACTAAAATAATTGTAAACTAATCATCATAATCCCGCAAGGCAATCTTTAATTCTTTCAACTCATCACGAAGCACGGCTGCCTCCTCGAAGTTAAGCTCCATCGCCGCCTTGTTCATCTTCTTCGTCAGACGTGCAATCTCGGCGTTCAATTCCTTCTTCGTCATGGATTCCGGATCTTTCTCGCGTTCCTTCTTCGCTGTCACGCTCTCACCCGTATCCAGACTGATCAGATCGCGGATATCCTTCTTGATACTCTGCGGTGTAATGCCATGTTCCTTGTTGTAGGCGTCCTGAATCTTCCGCCTGCGGTTCGTCTCGTCGATTGCATGCCGCATCGAATCCGTGATTGTATCGGCATACATGATCACATGTCCATCCACGTTACGCGCAGCACGTCCAATCGTCTGCACGAGTGATGTTTCTGATCGTAAAAATCCTTCCTTGTCCGCATCGAGAATTGCAACAAGTGTGATCTCCGGGATATCGAGTCCCTCACGGAGCAGGTTGATTCCGACCAGCACATCAAATACACCCATTCGAAGATCACGTACAATCTCCAATCGTTCCAATGTATCAATATCGGAATGCAAATATTTGACCTTGATATCAAGCTGCTTCATATAGTCGGTCAGATCTTCTGCCATACGCTTCGTCAGTGTCGTAACTAATATCTTATTGCCCTTTGCAACCTCTTTGTTGACTTCTGATACGAGATCATCCACCTGTCCTTCGATCGGTCGTACTTCTACTTCCGGGTCTAACAAACCGGTCGGACGGATAATCTGCTCGACGCGGTTCTCCTCGTGTTCCTTCTCATAATCGGACGGTGTCGCAGATACATATAAGATCTTATCGATCTTAGACTCAAACTCCTGAAAATTCAGCGGACGGTTATCCAGCGCTGACGGCAGACGGAATCCATAATCAACCAATGTCGTCTTTCTGGAACGGTCACCCGCATACATGCCTCGTACCTGTGGCAATGTGATATGCGACTCATCCACGATAATCAGATAATCGCCATCGAAGAAATTGAGCAGTGTGTTCGGTGTGGCACCCGGTTTCATACCCGCCAGTATCCGGGAATAATTCTCGATGCCCGAACAAAATCCTGTCTCCTGCAGCATCTCCATATCGAACTCTGTCCGCTCACGGATACGCTGTGCTTCCAGCAGCTTGTCATTCTCCTTGAAATATGCCACCTGCTGCTTTAGTTCCTCTTCTATCTCCACGATCGCATGCTTCATCTTCTCCGGTGCAACAACATAGTGCGATGCCGGGAAGATACAGGCAAAGGAAAGTGCACGCTTGATCTCACCGGTCAATGGATCAAACTCCACGATCCGGTCAATCTCGTCGCCGAAAAACTCAATCCGGATACCATCCTCAAACGTCGATACCGGAAGGATATCTACGATATCGCCCTTCACACGGAAAGTTCCTCGCGTGAAATCCATCTCATTCCGTGTGTACTGAATATCAATCAACTGCCGGATCAGTTCATCCCGGTCCTTCTCCATACCCGGGCGGAGCGAGAGCATCATGTTCTTATATTCTTCCGGATCACCCAAACCATAGATGCAGGATACGGAAGATACGACGACTACATCCTTCCGTTCGATCAGGGCTGATGTCGCGCTGTGCCGCATCTTATCGATCTCATCATTGATGGCAGAATCCTTCGCAATATACGTGTCCGTCGACGGCACATATGCCTCAGGCTGGTAATAATCGTAATACGATACAAAATACTCCACCGCATTGTGCGGAAAGAACGCCTTAAACTCACTGTAAAGCTGTGCCGCCAATGTCTTGTTGTGCGATATGATGATCGTCGGTTTATTTAATTGGGCGATGACATTCGCCATCGTAAATGTCTTTCCGGAACCTGTGACACCGAGCAGTGTCTGGCATTTCTTTCCTTCCTGAAAGCCCTTTACCAGTCCTTCGATCGCCTCCGGCTGATCGCCGGTCGGTGCATATTCCGATACTAATTCAAAATGATCCATGCTATTCTCCAGTTTCTAATCAATCAAATCTGCTATACGGTTCATTTTACCACATCTTTTTTTATTTGTATAGAACAAACGTTCTTTTCTTGATGAAATGCAACCCACAAAAATAACGGGAATGCCCTGCACTCCCGTTATCCTCTGCGTTTTCCATTCTTTTTATTCGTTACACTTCGTAATCCATGCACATACGCACATCTGTATATGGACGCACATACGTATTTGCAACTTCTACATGCGCCGGATGCTTCTGGTAGCCCTTCAGCATTTCCTCGTTTTCCAGCGTTGTGTCAAGCATAACCTCTGCATTCGAAGATGCAAGCGGATTTGTTCTTACATGCACCTCAAGAAGTCCAGGCACCTTACCTGCCAAGCCTTCCAGATGCTCCTTCATATTTGCAAGGATCTCTGCCTTCTTGTCCGCGTCTGTCTCTTTCAATGTCCACAAAATAATATGTTTAACCATAATTGCCTCCTTGATCGTATCGCTTATCTGTATAAGAAATAGCACAGGATGTCCCGGCTGTCAACCAATTTTATCGTTCTGCTCATATGCTTTGCGCATCTCCCGGATTCCCTCGATCATTTTCACAAGATAATTCATTTCCTCTATGGAGAAATCACGTGTCATCGTCTCAATCCGCATCTGACTGCTGGCGACATCATCTTCCTCCAGAATATAATCTGCATTTACATGCAGATATTTACACATATTCCGAAATATCTCACACGAGAAACCTTTTCTTCCGCTCTCAATCTCATACAGGAATTTGGAGGAAATGTTGATCTGCTCCGCCATATGCTCTCTGGTTATCTTCTGCCGTTCCCGTTCACTCTGAAATTTTGCTCCTATGCGCTCATAAAAAGCACGATCCTGCATGTTTTTACACCTCGTTTTCCACTGTGTCTATATATATTGGCAAACTACTCAGGACTTCTTCCCCCGCTTTCGTTCCTGAAGCATCATATATATCAAAATACCTAAAATCAAAACGACAAGCGTCAGGCATCCCCATGCAAGATATAGTTTTAACGACATTAGCACCACTTTATGCATACCCTCGCTTTTCGCAACAATCTGTTTTTATTCTCACATATTGGGTTTTTGCATAAAACTAGCTAAAGTTCCTTTTGATGCAACTATGGGTATAAAAAATCCCTGTTCCGTTTTCGAAACAGGGACTCAAATTATATATCATTTTTAATTTATACAGAAGGCTCTGTATATTTCAGTACAACCGCTGAAATCGGTCCAACTGTAATTTTCAACTTGTTATTTGCAACGACATATTCTGTCTCATCCATCTGATAGCCACTCTCCGTCGTCGTGATACAGGCTTTCATCACCGCACCATCCTGTACACCAAGTCTGCGCACATGCAGGTTCAGCTCATGTGGTTCGTAATCGTTGTTCAAAATCACAACCACTGCCTCGCCCGGCAGGAACCGTCCATAGCTGACTACCTTATATTCACCATGCAGGAACATCACAGATCCCTTCATCAGCGCCGCACTGTCTTTGTGTACCTTGATGATATCACGGTGGAACTGAATCAGCTCCTGATCCTCTCTGCCCCACGGATATCCACGCCGGTTATCCGGATCGGTCCAGCCGCAAAGTCCGGCTTCATCACCATAATAGATTGTCGGTGCACCCGGCCACGTCATCTGGAATACAACTGCCTCACGGAATACACCCTTGTTGATGTTCTCACCAGCGGCTTCCGGTCCCATCGTATGGATTCGTCCAACACGGCGATTTGTACGTGTCAGGAATCGTGAATGATCATGATTGGACAGCTCATTCATCGCGATTTCCAGAGAGTTCTGATTAAACCGCGACATATGGTGGCGCAACGCACCAGTAAATGCATCTGGATTTCCAAGCAGGTCACCGCGGAACTCATCACTGTGCTTCTCCACACCGGTCAAAAACCATGTAATCGGCTCCATAAATGCATCGTAGTTCATAACGGTATCCCACTGATCGCCCAAAAGCCATGCCTTTGGGTCACCATAATGCTCCGCAAGGATCAGTGCATCTGGATTTGCTTTCTTCACTCTTGTCCGGAAATCACGCCAGAAACGATGGTTAAACTCTTCAGTATAACCAAGGTCGGCAGCCACGTCCAGACGCCAGCCATCCACGTTGTACGGCGGAGAAACCCATTTTTCACCGATACGCATAATATATTCATATAATTTCTCAGATTCTTCGTAATTTAATTTCGGAAGAGTATCATGTCCCCACCAGCCATTGTATGTGCCGTTGTATGGCCACTGCCAAGGGTCCTGGAACTTGAAGAAACTTCTGTACGGGCTCTGATAATCCACATAAGCGCCCTTCTCATAGCCCTCCTGATTCTCGTAAATACATTCTCGATCCAGCCATTTGTTAAAAGAACCACAATGGTTAAATACACCGTCCAAGATTACACGCATGCCGCGCTTATGAATCTCCTCCACAAGCTGTGCGAACAACTCGTTGCTGGCCTCCAGATTCGCCTTATCTGTCACACGCATAATATACTTGCTGGCTTCCTTATTGACCTTGCAGCCCTCCGGCAGACATTCTCCGCCATCCTTGACGATCTTTCCAAAATGAGGATCTACATAATCGTAATCCTGAATATCATATTTATGATTGGATGGAGAAACAAAAATCGGATTCAGATAAATGACATCCACGCCAAGTCCCTGCAGATAATCAAGCTTATCCATAACACCCTGCAGATCACCACCATAGAAGCTGCGGACATCCATATTGTCCGGATACTTAAACCAGTCCTTGACCTTGCGCGTGCCTTCCCCGATATAGCAGTACTCGTTGTCCTCGACATCATTGGACGGATCTCCATTGTAGAAACGATCCACGAAAATCTGATAGAACACAGCACCTCTCGCCCATTTCGGAACCGAGAATCCCGGCGCAATCTGGAAATTATAATCTGGATTCAAATCCTTCTGTGTGCCAAGCTTGTTATAATAGCAGATAACATTCCCGGCAAGCACCATATAATAATAGTCTATGTCATCCGTTACCTCAGAAATGGTATATGCATAATAATCAAATAACTCGTCACTGCTTTCCACCTGCATGTTACAACGCTCCCCATTGTAAACCAGATAGACAGCATCTACATTGTTTCTTCCTGTACGGAACCGCAATGTCACCGAATCTCCAATCTTTAACTCTGCCGGATGCCGGTAGCTATCCGTTCCGTCCGCAAACAATGCACCGAAATTCAATGCAGTCTTTGTATTATATACATACTGTAATACTTTGAGAGCCTGTCTCTGATTCTCCACCATCAAGAGTATCCTCCCTAATTCTTTTTTGACGACTATCTATTATTTTAATACAGGACAGGAATTTACACAATAAAAAATTAAAAATAGAAAGGGAAAAGGACAGCCAACGATCGGCTGTCCTTTTCGGAGAAGGTATTTTGTTACTTTGGGGTGTAGCAAAAAACTATATAATGTATTGGGGGGTTACAAGTATTATTATACATATAAACCCTAAAAAGTCTGCCCAAACATTTAATTTTTTTCAGATTTTTTTTGTGCATATTCTCTTGAATCATGTCGCAAAAATTCGTTTTTTGTCGTCTTTTTGTGCATCTTGCACAATTCCATAGTTTCTATCACTACATTTTTCACAATCGATTACAGATTCAATCCGGTTGTATCCAGTCCATCCGGATAAGTTTCTGTTGGACTGACTTCAAAAAGTGCTTCAAATTCTGCACGGTTGATACGTTCTTTCTCCAGCAAAGCAGCTGCACAACGATGCAATACGTCAATATGACTCTCGATGATAAGCTTTGCTTCCTGATAACACTCATCCATGATCCGGCGCACTTCCTTATCGATCATCGCGGCGACCTTCTCGCTGTAATTTCTTGCATGCCCGAGATCTCTGCCGAGAAATACTTCTTCCTCACTGTTTACCTCGTAGTTAATCAGCCCAACCTTCTCAGACATACCATACTTGACAACCATCGCCTGTGCGGTCTGGGTTGCCTGCTTGATGTCTGCAGAAGCACCGGTTGTGATATCGCCGAAGATCAGTTCCTCTGCGATTCGTCCACCAAAGCTGACCATGATATCCTGCAGCATATGCTTCTTCGTCATAAACACATTATCATTCTCCGGCAATGGCATCGTATATCCGCCAGCACCACGTCCATTTGGAATAATGGATACAAGATGCACCGGTCCAACCTCGCTCAGTAAATGGAACAAGATCGCATGTCCACTCTCGTGGTAAGCGGTAATCTTCCGCTCCTTCTCCGGTACAAGACGGCTCTTCTTTTCACCGCCAATTCCAATCTTGACAAAACACTTGTCAACATCTTCCTTCTTGATAAACTGCCGATTCTGTTTAGCTGCACAGATAGCTGCCTCATTCATCAGGTTCTCCAGATCCGCACCAGCAAAGCCTGCAGTTGTTCTTGCGATCTCATGCAGATCGACATCATCAGACAACGGCTTGTTTCTGACATGGACACGAAGGATCTCCTCACGTCCCTTAACATCCGGTCTGCCGACCATAACCTTACGGTCAAAACGTCCCGGTCTCAAAATCGCTGGATCAAGAATATCCACACGGTTTGTCGCCGCAAGCACAATGATACCTTCGTTCGTACCGAAACCATCCATCTCAACAAGCATCTGGTTCAATGTCTGCTCACGCTCATCATGACCGCCACCAAGACCAGAGCCACGCTTTCTGGCAACCGCATCAATCTCATCGATAAACACGATACATGGTGCATTCTTCTTTGCATCCTCAAACAGATCACGCACACGGCTCGCACCAACACCGACGAACATCTCGACGAAATCCGAACCGGAAATCGAGAAGAACGGAACACCAGCTTCTCCGGCAACTGCCTTTGCAAGCAGTGTCTTACCTGTTCCCGGAGGTCCCTCTAACAGAACGCCCTTCGGAATACGTGCACCCAGCGTGTTATATTTCTTTGGATTCCGCAGGAAATCTACGATCTCCGCCATATCCTCTTTTTCTTCTTCCAGACCAGCGACATCCTTGAATGTATACTTCTGATCGTTCTCGTTTGACATATGTGCCCGGCTCTTGCCAAAGTTCATCATCTTGCCGCCACCGGCACCACCACCGCCACCGGCACCAGACATATTTGCCATGAATATCATAACAACGACCAGCAATACCACAATAAGCACGACTGTCGGCAACCATGTCCAGACGTTGCTCTGACCACTGACATCATGCAGCTCCAGGCGGATATTTCCGTTTCCTTTGCTCATGATAATCTGCTGTACCTTATTGACATCCGACACATAGAATTCTTTTTCTTCGTTTGTCTGACGATACGTGATGTATACCGTTCCTGTCGGTATCTCCTTATTCTGATAGATCTCAACGGAGCCTATCAAATCCTCGGATACTTCTGCCTGAAAATCGACGATCGTATAACCGGAATCTGTCTTTGAGTTTTTGTTCATGTACCAAATAATGCCACAGAACATCGCAAAGAACAGAATCAGGTAGATTCCGAGTCCTTTTTTTAATCCCTTCATGCTATGCTCCCTTCTGGATAAATTTATGTATTACTCAGAAATCACACCAATATATGGAAGATTTCTGTATTTCTGTGCACAATCAAGACCATATCCTACAACGAAGCGGTCTGGAATCACAAATCCGGTGATGTCCGGCTCCAACTCTACAACACGGCGATCCGGCTTATCCAGTAATGTGACTACCTTAAAGCTTGCCGGTTTGCGCTCCTTCAATATATTGATGAGATAAGAAAGTGTACGACCGGAATCCATAATATCCTCAATCAGTACCACGTCTCTTCCCTCGATACTCTCATCGAGATCCTTGATCATCTTTACAACACCGGAAGACTTGGTATCATTTCCATAGCTGGAAACAGACATGAAATCCATCGTCACTGGTACAGTCAGACGCTTTGCAAGCTCACACATGAAGAACACGCTTCCCTTTAAAACACCGATAATATGAATCGTCTTTCCCTCATATTCCTTGCTTAACTGCTGTGCGATTTCTGCAATTCTTGCCTCCACAGTTGCCTCATCAATCATAACATCAATCTTTTGTTCCATTCTGATCTCCTTTGCTTCCATACTGTATTTTCATAATTTTGTTTGTCTGCTCATCCACATGATACGCTGGCGAAAACCGCAGTCCAACTACCCATACGATTTCCTGTCCGCATGCAAGCACCGGCCATCCTGCCCGTTTGGTCCTGTCGATCTTCGCATCGATAAATACACGCGACAGTTTCTTCGTATTTCCAGCTGTATCAATCACGATATAATCTCCGTCTTCCGGTGTCCGGACACACAGAGTACCTTTTATTTTAGCATAGTCAATGAATTTCGTATAGTTTTTTTTCGGAATTGGCTCCGTAAAAGTAAAATCCTCAATGGATACGGAAAGTGTTCCCTGATTCGGGATTTCATAATCACCTGCCTGCGCAATCGCAAACCGGTAGTCCGTCATTGTCTGCACCTTATCCGAAAGGATCAGCTCCCCATAATTTCTTCTCGCATGGATACCATATGGAAGCTGTACACTGCTTCCAGAATCCTGATAGATCAGTGCCACAACCGCCTGTATATGCCGCCGCGTAATATCCTTCTTGCGCTGTGCAACCTGTCCGATTGCTTCCCATACAATATGCTCCTGCAGCACCGGTCCTACTTTATACAGTTCTGCAATCGAAAGTGTCACCGTTCTGCCAAAGGCATCCTCATCCTCTGTTGTATCGCATTGTTCCATCGCCTGCGTATGAATATAGTCATAGCTTTGTGCCGCATCCTGCGCCAGCTGGCAGATATGCTCCACCGCCCGGTCATTCAATTCCTTCATCACAGGCAATATACTGTGCCGGATCTTGTTTCGTGCATAGGCAAGCTCAACATTTGTCGAATCCAGACAAAAATCCTGTCCGCATTCTTCCAGATACGCTTCGATTTCTGCACGCGACACACCGAGCAGCGGGCGGATGATATTCCCCCTGCTCGCCGCGATCCCGGCAAGCCCGTTCAATCCACTGCCCCGAAGCATATGGAACAGCACCGTCTCCGCGACATCATCCTGGTTGTGCGCGACGGCGATCTTATCGAATTTCAGTTGCATAACCAGTTCTTCCATACACTGATAACGATACTCCCGTCCCGCTTCCTCAACAGTCATATTTAACTGCTTCGCATACGCCGGAATATCTTTCCGATATTCCTGATACAGGAATCCAAGCTTTGCACACAAGTCTTTGGTAAATGCGGCATCATGATCTGCCTCCGCGCCCCGGATGCCATGATGCACATGCACCACAACGATGCCCTGCGAAGGGATATGCAACACTGGCATAAGCGCCTTTAACACGCGTAGCAGGCACACGGAATCCGCACCACCCGACACACCGACTACCAGTCGATTTCCCGGTTCGATCAATCCGTGTGTCTGTATATAATTGTAGACTTTTTGCTCAAAATAATTCATACATACTCCGTCATTTGTCAGTTTTTACCATCCTTATATTAGCACAAACGATACCTTTCGTATAGCGATTCACAGATTTTTCATGACCTTGCACACAATAATCGTTGCATCATCCTTCAATCGTTTTCCACAGACGCTTCGGATATCCTGGATGACCGCCTCCACCACAGTCTCTGGCTCCTCATCCTTTAACGCTTCCAGCAGTGTATGCATATAGTCGTCTTTATTTTCAAACAAAATACTGTCCAGCACGCCATCACTCACCATGACAATCAGATCGCCGGCATAATATTTCTTACTGCTGCACTCGCATCCAGCATCCTCCATCACCCCAACCGGAAGCGATGTCGATTTGATACACTCCATCCAGTTTCCCCGGCACACATAAGTCGTTGCGGCGCCGTATTTTACCAGATGTCCAACTCCTGTGTACAGATCCAGCAACAACATATCCAGTGTTGTAAAATGCTCCCCCTTATTCTTCTCTGCCAGATACGCATTCACAAGCCGCACTGCCATCTCCTGTTCAAATCCGGTCATGACAAGTTCCTCGACCGCAGAGAGCAGCGCTTCACTGTCTTTCGCCGCCTGCACACCGTTTCCCATGCCATCAGCAATCATCAAAAGCGCCTGTCCATTCTTCAGATTCCCAATATAAAAATTGTCTCCCGATATCACATCTTCCTGACAGGAAAGTCGACGGGCGGCAGTCTGAATGCGGAACGCAGGCTTCTGATTTAATATAACAAGGTCATAGCTCCGTCCAACCATCTGGCGGCTGTCCTCCCCGATCTCAAACGGGATTCCCGTCTCCTTGCTTGCAATCTTGCGCACCGCCTCTGCGCCGACCAGTCTGCCACGTCCCACGCGGGCATCCGCATAGAGCTGGTATCTGCCATTCTGCGCCTTTAAGAGCGTCAGCGATTTCACATGTACGCCCATCCTGCCCAATTCCGACACGATCGCCGTCTCCGCATCCTTACGCATCGCAACAGGGCTGTCCAACTGCTTTGTAAAATCCTCCAGCATCGTTCCGATCTGTGAAAACCCAATCCGCTGCCCCTCCGTCCCTGCAAATGTATAATCAATCCGTTTCAACGCATCCGAGAAACTCCGCACGCGTGAAAGCGTAAGCTTGCCCCATTCTGCCCCGGAAAGTGCCATGGCATCCCCCTGCGTACGCACTTGCACGAACAGGCGTCCCGGTAAAAAAAACAGCACAAACACCGCAGTCGCAATCGCCTTGATGCCAGCCTCAGAGAGCATCTGCGGAAACGCAAAATATCCAAGCAGGCAATCGCTCGCTACAAAAATCAGAATGCTTCCGTATCGTCCTATATGCAGAAATTCGGTCAAACCATTTACAAGTACTGCGAGAAATACCCACGCAGCAAGCATCTGCATATCGTCTGCCCGGAGGGCATAGATGGCTCCGGAGATTGCCGCCCAGGAAACGCCAGCCGAAAATCCAAACCGATACGATATATAAAAGATTGTAAACAGGCACACGCTCGCAAGCACCTCGACGACTCCGCCAAGCTGAACCGGCATCCCGGCAAGTACGGTTGTTGCAAGAATCAGCACTGCAAGCATCGTCTGGGTGTCTGTTAAAAAAAGGAGCTTATCCCCACTCAGATTCCGATAAGAAAAGCAATACGCTAACATAAAAGAAAAAACGAGCGCACCTTCTGCGCACGCCAGAGGGATTCCGATTGCCCCTGGCAGCCAGAACGCCGCACCGATCTGGAGAACGATCGTCTCCAGTCCGACAAGGACAGACAACAGAAACGAACGCGGATATAATAGCTGCAACTTTCTGACGCGTACAAGCACAGCTGCCATCACCCAGATCAGTGGATAGATCATCTGTCCCTGTTTCTCAAAACCACCCTGCTCAAAAAATGCGCCGAGCAATCCGAGCAGCAACATCCACGGACTTCTCCCGCAGGCGCTGCCCGCACCAATGATTGCCGTCCCAAATGGTGCTGTGCCAAGCAGACTGCAATGTCCCACACAATATGCAATCAGAATATCTGCAATACCAGAAAAAAGCTTCGCCACTTTCATTTTCTCAATCCCCTCTACCCGATGGTTTCCGTCTGTTTCAAATTTGCCATACAAGTTTATACAATTCTTCCGACTGTGTATGTCTAACAGTGACAGCTGGGAGATAAAATTTATAGACATTTTTACGCAAAAAAGCTTCCGGCAATCTACCGGAAGCTTTCTGTCTTCTTATCTCTGATTCATTTATTCTGCCGGACGGATAACCAGCTCATCTGGTTTCACTAACCCGAGCTTGTCCTTTGCCACGTCCTCTATATATTCATTCGTCTGCATATATTTCTCCTGTGCATCGAGGTTCGCCTGCTCCTGCTTTGCCTCTTCGACCTTCAACTCCATCGTTTTCTCGGTCTCTGCCAGCTGCTTACTCTTCGTGTGCAGACTTGTCGCACGCACAATCGAAGTCACACATATAAATATAACCGCCGCAACAACCAGAAATGTGATCACCGGCGACTGACGATATCGAACTGATTTTTTTGTACTGCTTTTTGCCATTTCCATACCCACTTTTCATACCTAAAGATATTTACATTTTACCCTTATTATCGCTATTTTTCAACAATTTCTTGTGCTTTTTCGCGGATTTTTTTACCTTGTACAAGATGTTGTTTACAGATTTTAACAAGGTACAACTTATAGTGTAATGGAACAATACAACGCCAAACAAAATGCCAACCGCCATATACCAGTGCAGCACACCATCCCCATATACGTGGATGCACTCCAACGTCACATAGGTCCAGATCAGCCAGAAGCAGACATCTTCCATTGCTATTAAAATTGAATTATGAGATACCACGCGTCGAAATACACGCAAAAGATCATACGACAGTGTGAGGGCGATTCCCACGGCAACACTCATGATAAACATGGCTCCCTGTCGTATCAATACATCTGTCAATTATCGAAACAGCCGTTTGGCGATCGCCGCGGCTTTCTTCTTTCCCTTTTTGTCCGAATAAAGCATCCCCTGTATCGTTCCGGTCAACTGGAGTTCACCCTTCTCCATATCCAGCTTCTCTGCGTGCAGATTCTGCCCCTTGATGGCAAGATGATCTGCTGTTGTTTCTACCTCAACAAGCTCCGGTTCCATCGATATCACCTTTTCCAGTCCGGTGAGGCTCATATGTGCGCGTTGTGTAATATGTATCATATGACTTTCCATGTATGCTCCTGCACACTTGTTATAGCATAAATATATGCAGGCACTCTGCGATTTATGAGCCTTCTACCTTCCATCAGAGATATTCAAACATCTCTTTTGCATCTTCCTTTTTCGTAGAATCCGCGATCATTGTCACCTTAACCTTCACGGATTTATTACCAAACGATATCTCGATCACATCGCCAAGCTTCACATCATAGGATGCTTTCACGACTTTATCATTGACCATGACTCTGCCTGCATCGCATGCATCATTTGCTACGGTACGACGCTTAATCAGACGCGATACCTTTAAATATTTGTCCAAACGCATAGCACGTTCCTCCTTACTTTCCTCTCATATGAAAAAGCTGCCGCAGCATGCGACAGCTTTTCACTCTTTATCGAAAAATCTTTTCGGATAAGAATCAGATTAGTTTAAAGAATCCTTTAAAGCCTTACCAGCCTTGAACTTAGGAGACTTAGAAGCAGCGATCTTCATTGTCTCGCCTGTTCTTGGGTTACGTCCCTCACGAGCAGGTCTCTCAGCTACTTCAAATGTACCAAATCCAACTAACTGGATCTTCTCACCATTCTTTAACTCTTCTGCTACTGTCTCTGTGAAAGCCTTAAGTGCCTTCTCAGCTTCTGTCTTCTTAAGTCCAGCCTTCTCAGCCATCTTTGCAACTAATTCATTCTTGTTCATCGAAATTTCCTCCTATAATAAAACGATGTTTCCTGACCACATCCCCCGCGGTCGAATCTTGTTTTTATCAGCTTTGCCAACAAAGCCCTACGCATATTTATACCTTGTTGCCCTTTGTTTGTCAAGGAAAAAAGCCAAGTTTTTGGCACTTTTTGGGAATTTCGATGTCAATTTTACCCTTCCATCTGTTTCCCAAGGAATTTCGCTGCAATCGCCGCCGCTTTCACCTCAGATTCGCCGATTTGCCTGCTTCCTTCCCGGCTGAGCAAAATTACCGCGCCAATAGCATCGCCCTCGCAGATGATCGTCTGCACGATCTCTCCATCATACTCATTATCTCCGTGCCCGAGAATCCGGATAAACTTCTTTTCACCTTTCCGCGCCAGAATCGCTTCCCGGTCATTGATCGCATCCTCCAGTTCCCGGTGCAGGGATTTGCCGAGCAGATCCTTCTTGGAGATTCCCGCGACCGCGATGATCTGATCCCGGTCACAGACGCACACGCCACAACCAAGACTTGCTGCGATCGCATCAACATACTCCTGCGCAAATGCAGAAAGCTCTCCGATTGGTGAATATTTTTTCAGGACGATCTCACCATCCTTGTCGGTAAATATTTCCAATGGATCGCCTTCCCGAATCCGTAACACGCGCCGGATCTCCTTTGGAACGACAATTCTGCCAAGCTCATCGATCCGTCTGACAATTCCTGTTGCTTTCATTTGATTATTTCCTCCTGTTCTCCTGACATACTTCCATTTTTGTACTGTATGGGTAGTATGTGGAAAATCGAAAGAAATATTCGATTCTTATTTGAACAAATTAATAAACTTTTTTATAATACCTTGATTAACATTTTCCGAAGTTTTGCCATAGATTCCTCTTTATTTTACTGCAGTTTACGGATTGCATTCACAGTAATGTCATACTGCTCCTTTACTTTTTCAAACATCACATCTGTACCATCTAACTCTTTTGCACGAAGCTTCTCCGTCAGCGCTGAACTTACCTCATACAGCTTGTCAAATCCGAGATTGACACAGACACCTTTGAGCGTGTGTGCTGCACGAAATGCACTGTCCACATCCTTCTCCTTAAGTGCTGCCTCCAATGTCTCATAGGACTTGTCGTTCAAAAATCTGATTGCAAACCGCTGCACCATCTGCTCGCTGCCGAGACGGCTCAATACCTCATCGAAATTTGATCCCATCTCCTCATAGCATGCTCTTACTTCCATTCCTGTACTCCTTTCATGTCACTAAATGCTGTCTCTGGATTTAACCCGTATTTCTCTATAATCTTCCTTGTTGTTCCATCTTCCTGCATCTCATTCAATGCCTGTGCCAATTTCCCAATCACTTCGTTATCGCTTCCCTTTATAAACGCGATTCCAAGTTCTGAATTATACAAACTCTCGTCCAGAATCCGGTAAGCATCCGGATCGGTCTCTACAAATGTACGAAGCGCACTTTCATGCCCGGCAATCGCATCCACATATCCTTTTCTGAGACTCGCGTAAATCTCATCCATAGAAGAAAAGCTGAACAGATCCCCCACCTGTGGTGTCGCCGGATTATCCTGATTTAAAAATTCCCGTTCTGGTTTACTCGTCGCCTGTACTGCTACACGCGTTCCTTCAAGATCGGATAGTTGAAAAATATCACTGTCCGCATGCACCACAACAACCTGCCGACTGTTCAGATACGGTCCAACCCATGTATACTCTTCTTCCCGACCAGTCATCGTGAAGCTACCCCACAGACAATCCACGCTTCCTTCCTCCAGATATTCGTCCTTGTCCTCCCACACGATCTGTGTAAAGACCGGCTCGTATCCGATGCGGCGGCATGCCTCCTGCGCAAGCTCGACATCCACGCCTGCAAATTCACCATCCTCGTTGATATAATTAAACGGTTCATAGCTGTCACTGCCAATCACCAACTGCGGCAGTTTTGACGACTGCTGTGTGCCTTCTGTCGCGGTTGATCCACAGCCCGCAAGCAGTACACACCCCGTCATACATGTAGCTATAATCTGACGAAGTTTCTTCATTCTCATTGGTTCTCCCCCTCTTTTTTCTCCCTACAATATTTTCTTATCATCGCGAACATCTTCTGCTCATCGAGTGGCTTTGACAAATGTTCACTCATCCCCGCTTCTTTGCTCTGCTGGATATCGTCCGCAAATGCATTTGCTGTCATCGCTATGATCGGAATCGTCGCTGCATCTGGTCGATGCATCGCACGGATCTGCTGCGTTCCCTGAAAATCCTGCATTGTATTATCTTTACTATTATCCCCTTTTTCTGTCTCTGGCGCAAGTAAAAATCGAAACTCGATTGTAAAGGTCGTCCCCACGCCCTCTTCACTTGTAAAAGAAATCGTTCCACCAGCTCTTTCGCGATGGAAAGTCACACCGGCTGCGGCTGCCTGCGTCTCAACAAGCTCTCCCATCGTCTCTCCGCCATGCAGATGAACTCCAACATTCTCTGGAATCTTCAATCCCTCCCATGTATTTGTCTGTGGGAACAGAATGATATCCGTTGAATAAATCGTGCTGATTGCCTGTATGATCTGATATTATTTTTCTATGTATTCGGTGTTTTTTCGTGCATATCGATAATGAATCATATGAAAAAATGATACAAACAGCAAATACAACAAAACCGCGTACGCCATTGTCGTTGTACGATATGTAAACATTTCGCCCGACGTATAAAATACATACAAATGATTGTCCTTGTAGCTCCGACGCATGACATACCATGTCTGTCCGTCCGACTTTATCTTCTGCATCGTATTATCCGTCCCAGCCCTGTTTTTCCGCTGTCTCTACGACTGTTCCTGAAATGGATTTATTTTTCTTTGTTTCATCATTGCTATTTATGATAGAAGCGCCATCAGTGATAATGATGGTCGCCTCCATCGTAAAGTTATTTCCTGATAATAACGTATCTAACGATAATTCGTTATCTACTTCCTTATAGCCGGTGACATCCTCATAACAAAGCACCAATCCCGGCTGATCTTTCCGCGCCACAACCGCATACGCATAGGTTTTCCCATCCATCTCCGCATGCGAGAGCACCGATTTATTTTTTTATGTAAGAATTTCCCGAACTTCCGTGGTTGACAAATAATCCTTCCACATGGAATACTGGTTCGTGTCCGACTCTCCGACCGCATTCAGGTTCTTATCTTACATGTTGCATTACAGTATAAACATCAAATCTCCATAAGAAGGCATTGGCCACATCTCCTTATCGACGATCATCTCCAATGCGTCGACTGGAGTACGAAGTTCTGTCATGGCTGGCATGATCACATCCAGACAATATCTTGCACGTTCCGGACCTTCTTCCTTCTTCTCGATCTCAGCTGTTACCTCTGCCAGATGATTAAGTGCCTCGTAGCTTTCTGCAAGCAGGGCTGATGTCTTCTCCAGAAGCTTCTCCTGTACGCTTACATTGTAAGTCTTGCCAGCTGCACGTACCTGGTTGACAGATTCTGCAAGTACGGTTGTGTATTTGACAACCGCTGGAATGATCTGCTTCGTTGCCATATCGATCATCGTTCTTGCCTCAATGTTGATTGCCTTCGCATAAATCTCATACTGGATCTCCGCTCTTGCCTCAAGCTCTGCCTTTGTAAATACCTTGAAATGCTCAAACATATCAATGGCTGCATCCGTCGTAAGCGCCGGGATTGCATCGACCATTGTCGGAAGGTTTGGAAGTCCTCTGCGCTTTGCTTCCTCCTGCCACTCCTTGGAATATCCATTTCCGCTGAAGATGATACGCTTATGCTTTTCTGTATATTCTACAATCAGCGCGTTTAACTCTTTGTCGAAATCCTCTGCCTTCTCCAGTCTGTCGCAGGCCTCTTCAAATGCCTCCGCTGCGATCGTGTTTAAAACGACGTTGCAGTTTGACAGAGAATCCTGGGAACCAAGCATACGGAACTCGAACTTATTTCCTGTAAAAGCAAACGGTGATGTACGGTTACGGTCAGTTGCGTCCTTGCGGAAATCTGGAAGCGTTGTAACACCCGTTGCAAACTTCTCACCCTTGATACTATGGGTTGCCTCTCCATTCTTCAGAATCTGGTCAAGCACATCCTCGAGCTGGTCGCCAAGGAATACGGAGATGACCGCTGGTGGTGCTTCATTGCCACCCAGTCTCTGATCGTTTCCGACATCGGCTGCAGATACACGAAGCAGATCTGCATGCTCATCAACCGCCTTTAAGATACATGCAAGTACAAGAAGGAACATTTTATTCTCATGTGGATTCTTGCCTGGATCAAGCAGATTAACTCCATCGTCAGAAGTGAGTGACCAGTTGTTGTGCTTACCGGAACCGTTTACCCCTGCAAACGGCTTCTCGTGAAGCAGGCAGCGCATACCATGACGACTTGCAACCTTCTTCAAAATACGCATCATGATCTGGTTGTGATCCTGTGCGATATTGACCGGTGCATAGATCGGAGCCAGCTCGTGCTGTGCCGGAGCAACCTCGTTGTGCTGTGTCTTCGCAGCGACGCCAAGCTTCCAGCACTCCTCATTGACTTCCTTCATATATGCACTGACACGCTGACGGATCGTACCAAGATAATGGTCATCCATCTCCTGTCCCTTTGGTGGCATCGCACCAAACAATGTACGTCCAGTGTAGATCAGGTCCTTACGCTTTAACCATTTTTCTTTATCAACAAGGAAATATTCCTGTTCGGCACCAACGGATGGTGTCACACGTTTTGCAGTTGTATTTCCAAATAATCTTAAGATACGGAGTGCCTGCTTATTAACTGCCTCCATCGAACGAAGCAATGGTGTCTTCTGATCGAGTGCCTCGCCAGTGTACGAACAGAATGCGGTTGGAATACAAAGGATCCCGCCTGCAGAGTCATGACGTACAAACGCTGGAGATGTACAATCCCATGTCGTATAACCTCTTGCCTCAAATGTCGCACGAAGTCCGCCGGATGGGAATGAAGATGCATCTGGCTCTCCCTGGATCAGCTCCTTACCGGAGAACGATAACAATACCTTTCCATTTTCCTTCGGTGCTGTGATAAATGCATCATGCTTTTCAGCAGTCACACCGGTCATCGGCTGGAACCAGTGACTGAAATGTGTTGCCCCTTTCTCGATCGCCCACTCCTTCATCTCGTGGGCTACCACATCCGCGATCTCCAATGACAATTCCTTGCCCTCTTCAATCGTCTCCTTGAGTTCTTTGTAAACCTTCTTCGGAAGTCGTTCTTCCATGACCGCGTCGTTAAATACGTCACAGCCAAACAGCTCTGTTACGTTTACATTTTCTTCCATGTTGTCTTCTAAACCTGTCCTTTCACGTTTCCTTAATTAATTTTGAAAGTTCTCCCCTTGTATTATTATTTTTTTTATAGTATATTTTATGAAGTTTGCTTTGTCAAACAATATAATAGGTAATATGCCGCTATTTTGAATCATCTGGCGGCATTTTTATTCAGGAGGGAAAATATATATGCAGCGAGAATCTTTCAAATCCCGCCTTGGTTTTCTGCTTGTATCGGCAGGATGCGCCATCGGTATTGGAAATGTGTGGCGTTTTCCATATGTTGCAGGGGAAAACGGAGGCGGTCTTTTTGTGCTCTTTTACCTGATCTTTCTGGTAATTATGGGGCTCCCGGTTTTAACAATGGAGTTTGCAGTCGGACGTGCGAGCCGCAAGAGTGCGGTGCTTGGATACAAGGCACTCGAAAAGCCCGGCAGCAAATGGCATATCCACGGCTGGTTTGCCATGGCTGGATGCTATCTGCTGATGATGTATTACACAACCGTATCCGGCTGGATGCTTTCTTATTTTTATAAGTTTGCCACAGGTGCTTTCCATTCCGGTATGGACACCGACGCGACATCTTCCGTATTCACAGATTTGCTCGGTGATCCGCTTCAGATGACGATCTGGATGGTCATTATCGTGGTCGCAGGATTTCTCATCTGCAGCCGCGGCTTGCAGAACGGATTGGAACGGATCAGTAAGTTCATGATGCTGGCATTGCTTGCACTGATCGTGATCTTAGTTGTACATAGTCTGACATTATCCGGTGCAAAGGAAGGCCTGAAGTTCTACCTTGTACCAAATGCAAAAACCGTATCCGAGGTCGGTCTTCGAAATGTGATCTCTGCGGCTATGAACCAGTCGTTCTTCACTCTGAGTCTGGGTGTTGCGGCAATGGAGATCTTCGGAAGCTACATGAGCAAAGACAATACGCTTGCCGGGGAGGGCGTCCGTATCTGTGCTCTCGATACATTTGTTGCAATCATGGCAGGACTGATCATCTTCCCGGCATGCTTCAGCTATGGCGTGGAAGTCGGTGCCGGTCCAAGTCTGATCTTCGTCACACTGCCAAATGTATTTGTAAATATGGCAGGCGGAAGAATCTGGGGAACACTGTTCTTCCTGTTCATGACATTTGCCAGCTTCTCAACGGTTATCGCTGTATTTGAGAACATCATTTCGTTCTGTATGGATATGTTCCATATCAGCCGGAACAAAGCGTCACTCATCAACTGCATCATCATCCTGATCGCGAGCATGCCTTGTGTCCTCGGTTACAATGTCTGGAGCAGTGTGCATCTGATCGGCGGTCGTGACGTACTCGACACGGAAGACTTCTTAGTTAGCAACCTGCTGTTGCCGCTTGGTTCACTCGTCTATCTGTTGTTCTGTGTTACCAAATGGGGATTTGGATTTGATAACTACATCGAAGAGGCAAATACCGGAAAAGGGCTTAAAATCAGCCGGAAATTAAAGCCGTATTTCCAGTTTATACTTCCGGTTTTGATTCTGATCATTCTGATTCAGGGATTGCTGTAGCCGGATCCGGGGAGATCGTTATACTACATTTTAAATAAAGCGAAAAGGATTTTACTGACATGGAAAAGCTCAAATATATAAAACCGAAACTTTTTAGCACTATGAAAACATATACAAAGGAACAGTTTGTGAAGGATATCGTCGCAGGTATCATCGTGGCGATCATCGCATTGCCTTTGTCGATTGCACTTGCCATTGCCTCCGGTGTCAATCCGGAGCAGGGTCTGTACACAGCCATCATCGCAGGATTCTTCATCTCCCTGCTCGGTGGCAGCCGCGTGCAGATCGGCGGTCCGACCGCAGCATTCGTTGTTATCATCTACGGCATCATCGCCCAATATGGCATGACCGGACTTACAATCGCTACTTTTTTGTCCGGTATCATCATGATCATCATGGGACTGTGCCATTTCGGCAATCTGATCAAATTTATCCCGAAGACGATCACGGTCGGCTTTACATTTGGTATTGCCATCGGCATCTTCGCCGGACAGCTCAAGGACTTCTTCGGTCTGTCCATGGGAGCTGTGGCCATCCGAATTTGTTGATAAATGCGCTGCCTATGCGAAAGCATTTCACACGATTGACTGGATGACGTTCGGTATCGGTATGCTCGCGCTGCTGATCCAGATCTTCTGGCCGAAGGTATCTGCGAAGATTCCGGGCAGCCTGATTGCAATTCTCGTAACCACACTGATTGTCCAGCTTGGCAAGCTTCCGGTTGCTACGATCGGCGATCTGTACACAATTAAGGCAGGCTTCCCGAAATTCGCCGCCCCGCAGCTTTCGTTCGCCCTCGTAAAAGAACTGATCTCACCGGCATTTACAATTGCAATTTTAGCTTCAATTGAATCGCTGCTTTCCTGTGTTGTATCCGATGGTATGATCGGTGGACATCACCGTTCGAATGCGGAGTTAGTCGGTCAGGGTGTCGGTAATATCATGTCATCTCTCTTCGGCGGCATCCCGGCAACCGGAGCGATTGCCAGAACCGCAGCCAATGTCAAAAACGGCGGACGTACCCCGATTGCCGGTATCGTCCATGCGATCACCCTGCTGTTGATCCTGCTGTTCCTGATGCCGTATGCATCTATGATTCCGATGACCTGTCTTGCCGCAATCCTGATCATGGTTGCCTACAACATGAGCGGCTTCAAGACATTTGGCCACATGATCAAAACCGCACCGAAAAGCGATATTCTCGTCCTGATCACCACTCTGCTTCTGACGGTATTCTTCGATCTGGTTGTGGCTATCGAGATCGGTATGGTCATGGCCGCATTCCTGTTCATGAAGCGAATGTCCGATGTCGGTGAAGTGAAACCATGAATCTACAAAGAAGATCTGGACAAAAACGAGATCTCCGAGCACACGGACCTGAAGAATGTGCCGCGTAACACAATGGTATATGAAATTCTCGGTCCGATGTTCTTTGCGGAGACAAATGACTACCTTGCATTTACACACGAAAAACACAAGAATGTTCTGATTCTTCGTATGCGTGATGTTCCGGCGATGGATATCACCGGGCTGGAATCACTCGAAGAGGCATACAAGACATGCCAGAAGAAGGGCATCCACTTACTGCTCTCCCACGTGAACGAACAGCCACGTCATGTAATGGAGAAGGCCGGTTTCGTAGAGAAGCTCGGCGAAGAGAACTTCTGTGAGAACATTGATGTTGCATTAGCAAAAGCGGCAACGTTTGATAATTAAACATTCTGCTTACCATAACAAAAAGCCCCGATTGCGTCCGTGGATATATTTCCAATCACACCGGACTGCAACAGGGGCTTTTGTATTATATAATTGCTTTGGTCTTCTCCATCACATCCTGCAGGATTTTCAGATTCTGCATGGTATCGCTTGTCTCCAGTGAATGGTTGGCGTTCTCGTAGACGTGCATCGGAACGCCCTGCGCTTCACTCATCTGAATCACCGCAGGCACATCACTCCACGGATCAGCCGTTCCGATAAATGCAACCGCATGCTTCGGTGCGAAGGTGTAGGTTGCCTCAAGCGGCGTGTATAAGATATGTCGAATATCTGCTGCCATTCCCGCTTCTTCAAGCTTCTGTGCATAGGCAGATGCGATAATCGTGCCAACGCTCTTCGATACAAACAGTACTTCTGCATACGGTGTAAAATCGACCTCGGCAAGCTGTTCTTCCGCCTGCGCATACAATGCATGGAAAGCTGCCTCCATCTTCTCTTTGTTCCCACGGATATTCCCCGCCTGATAATCGTATTTCAAAGCGATCTGCTCGTAGCCTGCCTCTCCCGCCAGCTTCCGGCTGTAATATAGGAGCGGCTTGTCCGCATGGTATCCGATTCCCGGAAAAAATATTGCTAATTTCTTCATAGATTTGTTCCTCGTTTTTCATTTTGATTTGGTATTAGAATTTCCCATCCGCATCCGGTTTTGGACCACTATCCGTGTTCATATAGGAATTATCATCATATAAGGTCTTCCAGCTTGTCTTATATATATTTAAACCATCACCCAAGTCTTCATTTACCGTCGGTTTTATATATATTTCTGGCGCAGAATCAACAAGATTCTGCACTGCCGAAAAACCTGTTTCAACTGTGTTATCAAACATGCTTAATGCCTTTTCATCATGAATAAAAATTATTTGATATGCACTTCTGCCTTCCCCATCTGCACTATATGTAATCTTTGCAATATCAAAGTTACAGGTTCCGCCTGCAATTCTCCATCTGATATTATAAACATATTTACACTCCAAAGCCTGTTCATTTTCAAAATTTATCTTTTCTGCATTTTCATATATGATTCCATCATTATAAAGAACCGCGCTCTGACCATTGTCTCCATACCCATAATTGCAGGTGAAAATCTTTACAACGTTTCCGTCACGCATCGTAAATACATCCCCAATATCCATTCCTCCAATCACCGCGTTCCACTGACCAATTATTAACTCATCCGTTCCATCCCCATCGAAATCATCAATCACATAAAACGCATCTTTATTTTTACTCTTATCTGTAAAATTCTCGCTGGCTTCATAGGTTGTTCCCTGTTCAATGCACTGTTTTAAGTCCGCTAACACCGCTTCATAGGAAGTATACTTCGTAATAATTTCGTTTTCTGAAGCATCTCCCATTGTCGACACAGCCGTCTTTTCGGTAGTCGACTGATTTTCTGTCACAACGTGATGCACACCAACGCCGATTGCTGCTACCATTGCAGTCCCAACGATACCGATTGCAATTTTTCCACCAATTGTACCAAAGATTGCTGCCACACCTCCACTCGTACCAGAAGCTCCGACACTTCCAGCCGCTGCACCCGTTGCTTCTCCCGCGGGCACACCAGCTCCAACTGAGAACGCACCATTTGACACAGCTCCGGTTGCAGTTCCTTCTGCATCCATTCCGCTTACTGCTATCCCACTTCCTACTATCTGTCCAAATATGTCGGCCAACCATCCTGCAATGCTAATCGTATCAATCCCAAGTGTATATGCAAGGAAATTCTGATATGCAATCCACATCCATGGCACTTCTGCCAAACGATATCTTCTGATATTGGAATTTCCATTTTCCGAATCATCCACAGGCGCCAGTGCGATTGTCTGCAAAATAGCTGTCCGTGTCTGACTCAGTGTATATCTGATATCCGAATCTTTACATCCTGTCTTCACTGCAATCTCTGGCACACTAACACCAAAATAATAATAGTCCTGAAAAACGACACGATCCATCGGTGACAACGTAGTTACAATTTCCTGCACTCTTGTAACAAAAGAAGTATCCAAAACTGCATCTTCCGTTATAGTTAACGCCTCATCTTCCACCGCATAATCATAAAATTTCCCGTCTACCGCCTGTTCATAAGTATTCTCAACAGAATCATTATGAATCTCTGTCCATCCATTTTCCTTCAGATATCCCAGTGCCTCCTCATTTGCAAGCTCTGCAGCCCATTGGTAAAATCCGTTGGTCTGTTCCAGGCTTGTCACATTCTGGTAGATTTTATCGTATACCTGTGGCACCAACGATGTCGCTACATTTGAATCATGGACAACTGTATGAAGCATCGTGTAGACCGTGCTTACTGTCTCATTATAAAAGCTTTCATACCCTCCAAAATCTCCATTTTTAAATTTGTTAAGTTGCTCTGTAATGATTGGATTCATTTACTCCCTCTGATTGTTCACTTAAATGTTTTTTTATTTAGAATTTCCCATCCGCATCCGGGATTGATGGATCATCGTTCAAAATTGTTTCGTCCTCAAACATTGGTTTCCACGATAGTTTCTTATATGAATGTGCTTCTTCCTGCCCTGCCCATGTTGATTCATCAATTTCCGTATACTGTAGACTTTGATAATCATCGTCTAATTGCTGAAGGAATGTATCATATGTAACCTCTATCGGTCCACTGAAATAATCTGGTTGAGCACCATAACCTAATTCATAATATCTAATTACGCCATCTCTTCCACGCAATTCTAATAAACATGTACAAGAATAATCATCCTCCAACGACGAATCATAATATACCAAATCATAATTTTGATCATCGGAGGCATGTACCGACATAACATTTCCTTCACTATAATAGCAATTCCCATATCTGGCTTCTGGATGATATTCCCAATTACAGATATCTCGGATTTCTACCATCCTCTTCTCCGAATTCCAACAACCAAACAAAAGCTCATCTTCTCCATCCTCGTCAATATCTTCCAGTGCATAAAAACTGTTTTCCTTACTGTACGTTGTAATTGTGTAATAATCTGAATACTCACTTTTCCCGGTTGTAGCATAATCTTCCATCCCCGTTCTCGCCTGTTCCAGCATTACTTCTAATTGTGACTTTACCTGCTGCTCATCTTCGTTCTCCGGCATTGTCTCCTCTTCCGTTTGTTCTGTCTCAACTTCAGGTGCCGGTCCATCCTCCCACATAAGCGCACCATTGCCATCCTCTTCTTCTATTGCTACAATGTGTCTTTCCGGTTCGGACGATGCATGATGGATTCCCAGACCGATGCCGACAACCGCTGCAACTCCGACAACTCCAACTGCCACTTTTCCGCCAACCGTACCAAGGAATTTTGCAATCCCATGTGCGGATGCTTTCGCTGCTGCACCTGTAGCTCCGCCTGCCTGTCCGGTTACCGCTGCACTTGCAGCACTCCCTGCCTGTCCTGCCGTGGTTCCTGCAATACCTCCTGCCTGTCCGATTACCGCAGATGTTCCTGCCACGCCACCTGCCTGTCCGACCATCGCGATTGCACCAACCGCACTTCCTGTGATTCCGACATGCGCGATGCCCGTCACCTTTCCAATATAATTCTGGAACAAAATATACATCCAAGGTGTATCCTTCAAGCCGAATTTATGCGACTTCTCCTGCTGTACCGCATATGCAGGTGCCTGTCCATACGCGGTGATTGCAGAAAGCAAGGCTGTCCGTGTCTGTCCGATGGTATGCTTTACCGCCCGCGTTGTACATCCCGTTTTTTCTACGATCGCAGGTACGCTCTCGCCAAAATAATAATACGACTGGAATACGACCTTTTCCATCGGTGATAACGCCTCGATCACAGCCTGCACATGCTCTGTAAATACGCGATCCTCAGATAAATCCTCCGTAATCGCAAGGGCTTCATCCTCCGCTGCATAATCATAGAACGGCATATCCGAACTGCTGTCTGCCGATTCCATAGTCTGTGCATTTACAGAATCCGTGTCTGGCTGCATGTCAGAATTTCCTATCGATACAGCATTTCCCTTTAAGTACTCCAAAGCTTCCTCATTTGCAAGCTTTGCGCTCCACGCATAAAATGCCTCTGTCTGTGGAAGCGTCTGCACATTCGCATAGATTTTCTCATATACCTTCGGCATCAGCTCTGCCGCAGTGTTCTCATCCGGAATAATCGTATGCAGCATCGTATAGACCGTCTGCGATGTCGCATAATAAAAGCTCTCATATCCGCTGAAATCTCCGGACTGAAATTTCTCAATTTGTTCTGTAATAATTGGTTCCATCTGTACTCCCTTTACTTCCCATCACCTTCAACGGTCCGATCACATAGGTAAGCGCACCCATATAGATCACCATCCCGTGTTCACATTCTACCACACTTCCCGGCTCCGGGTCTGCTAACTTCATCCGGATATCCCCATCCACGATCAGGAATTTGCTGCAGCCTCGCGAATCCATCGCCCGCCACGGCGCATCATAGTACCGCGTCCGGAAGAACGCCCACACCGTTGCCGGACTTACGACCGCATCCTCGCCGCCACCGAAGACGAACACATCCCCCGGCGAAACCATCACCGGCTTGACGCGCCCATGCAGCCCGGAAGATAATTTCTTCCAATTGCGGATCGTACCATTCTTCGGGTTTTCATCCATGTAAAACCAGATACCGTCCATATTCTGAAACCGCCCATGCCTACGGCTGATTGTCGTTGCATGCATCGGGATATCCGGTGTATGCTCCTTCGACATCCGTCCAACCTCCCAGACAACCTGATTGTCCAGCAAATAGATATTCAATTGTCCATTTTCAATTACGATTAAATTATTTTCCATCCTACCATATATCCGTATCGAGATCCGGAAGCTCCGCGAGAAATGCGTCGATCTCCGGCAGGTCAAGCTCCAGCAGCACCTTACGCGCATAGCGGCATAACTCATCTGGATCAAACTCCTCCGATTCCGTATCAAGCATATTGTTCAACTCCGCATCATCCAGAATAAACAGGATCACACTTTCGAACAGGTTCTTCGCACACAAAGGTTCCATATGTGCCAGCGTGAGCATCTCGTCGATCTGCTCATGATCCATGCTCAGATGCAGTCCCAGCGAGATGATCTTGTTCCGCGTCGGATACCATTTGTTCTGTCGTATCGCGGACACACACTGCCGCAGCGATGAAGACCAGCCCTGTCCCTCTGCCAGATTCGCCACACTCGACGAATACCGCTGGTAATTGATCGTCACATACATTTTCACATAGGCATAGAACTTCTGATATGCTGAGGAAAAGGTTGCGATATTGTCATAGATAAACTGCGTCAGGGCATCTGCATCCTCTACCTGTGATAGCCGTTCTGCAAACTGTGCCGTATTGATATCCGGGATTTCCATATCCGCATCCGCCGCCATGTTCTCCTTAATCTGCGACAATATGTAATCATAGGCGGTCAGTCCATACGCTTCCTCGCACTTCTCCGACTCGCGATTATCTACGCAGTCCATATCAAACCTGTGATTTAACACGTAGATACAGACACAGTCTTCCAAGCTTTTCGAATAAAGCTCCGGGTACTGCCCGTATCGACGCAGAAGCTGGTTCATCTTCTCCAGATCATACTCCGCCGCCATGCCGATTCGAAGAAATGTCTCGCGGTTCTTCGGTATCGCTCCCTTGCACCATTTGTCGACCGACACCCGGCTCACGCGGCACCGCTTCGCAAATGCAGACTTCGTAAGTCCGCTCTCCGCAAGGATTTCCTGCATCTTCTGCATCCACAGCTCCTGCTGTGACTGCAGCAGTGGAAAAATCCGCGCTTTCAGTTCTTCGAGATCCTCACATCTTCCGATCTCTTCTCTTATAAATCTTGTCTCTAAATCATTTTCTTCCATACATCATCCTGTGAGATGCCTGCCACAGGCATCCGTTTACTCCATCGACTGTTCCTTGTACGCCTTACGAATCGGAATAATTGGCAACGCCATAAATACGAAAATCGAAATAAAAAATGCAACCAGACCGGTCACGATATCATACGGAAACGGCAGAATGATCCAGCCCCATTTTGCAATCTTTCCCGCCATTTTCACTGCGGTTTTGATTCCGCCGAAGAAGTATGAGATCAATCCGATCATCACACCATATCCACACATCGTCATACTCCATCTGCTCTGTGTGGCGAGGTTGATCACGAACCCCAATACTGTCATACAAGTTGCTCCAAGTGCAATATACTGCGCAATTTCCAATCTTTTCATTTTTACCTCTCCTTTGTTCGTTTGTTTTTCAGCTCTTGCTGATGTCCTTATATTACACGAACAAAGGAAAGGTGTTTTCAGGCAAAGTTTACACCTGCCTATGCATTTCTTCCAAGTTCAAATGCTTTATGGTTTAAAGCACGAAACTTCTCCGCAACGATTGCATCGATTGCTTCTTCCCATGCATGCTCCGGAATCTCCGGGAAATATTTCGAAAGTCTTCCCATGAGTGCGATATTTACCGCCTTGGCAGAACCTGCCTCCTCGGCGATAGCGAGGAAATCCTTCGCATCGACATTCGCACCGGCTGCCTCCATCTTGGAGACAAGCTCCTGCGGATACTCCGCAGCACCTGTGATAACCGGCATCGGCTCTACCTCCTGTGTATTCACGATGATCTGTCCACCCTTCTTCAGGTAGGAAATCCATCTTGCCGCTTCGAGCTTCTCAAATGCGACAATCGCATCTGCCTCGCCCTTGTCAATGACCGGTGAATACACCTTCTCACCATATCTTACATATGTGACAACGCTTCCGCCACGCTGGCTCATACCATGCACCTCGGAAACCTTCACATCAAAATTCTGTGAGAGCAGCACATGTCCTAATATCTTGCTGGCAAGCAACGTACCCTGTCCGCCGACACCGACGATCATAATATTCTTTGTTTCCATCTTACCTGCCCTCCTTTGCTGCCGGACACAATGCGCCGAATTTACACATCTGTGTACATACTTCACAACCGATACACAACGTTGTATCGATCACTGCCTTCTTATCCCGCACGGAAATCGCAGGACATCCGATCTTCATACACATCTTACAGCCGACACATTTATCGGTATCCACCTTGATTGGCGGCTTATGTACCGTACCCTTGATCATAACACACGGACGGCGGCTGATAATGATACTTGGCTCCTCTGCGGCAAGCTCTTCCTTCACGACACGCTCCACCTCTGCGAGATCGTACGGATCAACAACTGTGACACGGTTGAATCCAAGTGCTGCACAGAGCGCTTCGAGATTCACCTTACCGGCCGGTTCACCACGCAGATTCTTACCGGTTGTCGGATTCTGCTGATGTCCGGTCATACCTGTGATTGAATTATCCAGGATAATCACGGTCGAATTGCTCATATTGTAAGCGATATCTGTAATACCGGTAATACCGGAATGAATGAAGGTCGAATCTCCGATTACACCGACACTCATCTTCTCGCCCTGTTCACCCATCGCTTTATTAAAGCCATGCAGACCGGAGCAAGACGCACCCATGCAGACATTTAAGTCCATCGCATTCAACGGTGCCACGGCGCCCAATGTATAACATCCGATATCACCATAGACCATACACTTTAATTTCGAAAGGATGTAGAAGATTCCACGGTGTGGACAGCCCGCACACATAACTGGTGGACGTCCCGGAATCTCATCGGCAAGTGCCAGCTCTTCCGGTGCATCTCCGCCAAGTGCCGTACGCACCAGATTCTGTGAGAATTCGCCACAGATCGGGAATGTCTCTTTGCCGACAACTTCCAGACCGAGCTTTCTACAGTGATTCTCAATAAATGGATCTAACTCTTCCAAGACTACAACCTTATCCACATGCTCTGCAAAGTCTAAAATCAGCTTCTCTGGAAGCGGCCAGATCATACCAAGCTTCAGATAGCTTGCATTATCGCCATACACTTCCTTTGCGTACTGATACGATGTGGAGCTTGTGATAAATCCGATGGATGTATCTCCCATCTCCACGCGGTTCAGATCACAATTCTCAGCAAATGCGATCAGATCCTTTGTCCGCTGCTCCACGCGCACATGCGCATCGCGGGAATTCTTCGTCATCATAACCTTTGTCGGATCCTTCTTGTAAGGAACCTGCTCTGGAACGATCCGCTCCTCCGTATTTACAACACTCTGTGAATGTGCTACACGCGTGCACATCTTAAGGAATACAGGTGTATTGAACTTCTCAGATAATTCGTACGCACGCTTTGCAAATACGCGCGCTTCCTCTGAATCTGCCGGCTCCAACATCGGCACCTTTGCAGCTTCAGCATAGTGTCTGGAATCCTGCTCATTCTGGGAAGAATGCATACCCGGATCATCTGCCACGCAGACAACCAGACCTGCATTTAATCCCTGATAAGAGATCGTGAACAATGGGTCTGCTGCCACATTCAATCCAACATGCTTCATTGCCGTTGCGCTTCTGACTCCACCCAGACTCGCGCCATGTGCCACTTCCATAGCCACCTTCTCATTTGGTGCCCACTCACAATAGATCTCATCGTATAAAGCGGCTTCCTCTGTGATCTCTGTACTCGGTGTACCCGGATAACTGGAAATCACTTTGCATCCGGCTTCGTACAGACCGCGTGCAAGTGCCTTATTCCCTAACATCAATTCTTTCATTTATAATTTACTCCTTTTGTTCTTTATGCCTCATTTTCCTTCTCTACCAGCTTGTCTGCGCCGTACATCTCACGCAGTTTCGGCTTCTCGATCTTTCCGGTCGCATTACGCGGAATCTCATGGAAAATAATCTGCTTTGGTCTCTTATATCTTGGAAGCTCCAGACAGAAGTTCTCGATTTCTTCCTCTGTGCAGGTCATGCCATCCTTGATCTCGATGATCGCAGCGGTCTTCTCGCCCAACCGGCGGTCTGGAAGTCCAATAACTGCCACGTCCTTGATCTTGTCATGCTTGCGCAGGAAATCCTCGATCTGTACCGGATAGATATTCTCGCCTCCACTGACGATGACATCCTTCTTCCGGTCAACAAGGAAATAGAATCCATCCTCGTCCTGTCTTGCCATATCTCCGGTGAACAACCAGCCGTCCTTGATTGTCTCCGCGGTTGCTTCCTCATTTCTATAATAACAGGTCATCACGCCCGGTCCCTTGACACAGAGCTCTCCGACTTCGCCCTGTGGGACTGTCACACCGTTCTCGTCCACGATCTTACATTCCCAACGGTAACCCGGCACACCGATCGCACCGACCTTATGGATATTCTCCACACCCAGATGCACGCAGCCCGGTCCGGTTGACTCGGAAAGTCCATAGTTCGTATCGTACTGGTGATGTGGGAAATATTCTTTCCAGCGCTTGATCAGCGATGGCGGTACCGGCTGTGCACCGATATGCATAAGCCGCCACTGCGAAAGCTCATAATCCTCTAACTTCAGGTCCCCGCGGTCTAACGCATCCAGAATATCCTGTGCCCACGGAACGAGCAGCCAGACGATCGTACAATGCTCACTCGACACAGCGGAGAGAATCGTCTCCGGTTTTGTGCCCTTTAAGAGCACAGCCTTGCTGCCTGCCACCAGACTTCCCATCCAGTGGAACTTCGCACCGGTATGGTACAGTGGCGGGATACACAGGAACGTATCATCCCGGCTCGTGCCGTGATGCTTCTGCTCCATCTGTGCGGCCTGTGTTAAGCTCTGGTGTTTATGTAAAATTGCCTTCGGGAATCCGGTCGTTCCGGATGAAAAATAAATCGCTCCAAAATCATCGTCTGTGATCTCCACATTTGGTGCATGGCTCGAACAATCTGCCACGAGCTGATGATAGCTCTCTGCGAATTCCGGACAGTTATCCCCGACATAGATCAACAGTCTTCCCTTGGAAAGCCGCTCTGCATTTGTCTCGATTCGTCCGATGAACGCCGGGCCAAACACGATCATATCAACCTCTGCAAGCTCTGCACAATATAAAATCTCTTCTGCATCATACCGGAAATTAAACGGCACGGCGATGGCTCCTGTCTTCAGAACGCCGAAATAAATCGGCAGCCATTCCAGACAGTTATACATCAGGATTGCGACCTTATCGCCCTTCTTGATGCCTCGCCCGATCAGCATGTTGGCAAACCGGTTTGCCTTCTCATCGAAGACACTCCATGTAATCTCTCTTCGATACGGCTCAAATCTCGATGGCTGTATCAGCTCGAACTCCTTCCACGAAGTTCTTCTCGTATCCGGCTCATCCGGATTCAACTCCACCAGTGCAACCTCATCCGGGTACAATCTGGCATTTCTCTCTAGGTACTCTGTAACTGGCATTTTCTTTTGCGACTCCTTAATTTTATATATATTCGCGCACGGCTTCCATCAGTTTCCTTGCACTGACAGGTTTTTGAAGCCTTGCTTTCATTCCATATTCTTCTCCATGAAACTCATCGTCTGCATATAACCGGGAAGACAACGCAATCACTGGAACCGTCCTTCCATCCTCGCGAAGCTGTCGTATTCCCATTGTTGTTGCATAACCATCCATAAACGGCAATCCCATATCCATCAATATCAGATCATAGTAATGCGCCGGTGACCGTTCAAACATGCAGATTGCATCCTCTCCATTGATCGCACGGTCAACAACAAGTCCACGTTCTGTCAAAATCTGCTCCTCAATCGAAGCGGTAATATCATTATCATCTACAACCAGCACATGCTGTCCGGAAAACATCGTTTTCCTCTCGCGCGCAGATTCCCAATCGCTCCAGTCAAAATACTGGATCTCTCCTTCGGCATCCTTGGACTCTGTTCCATATCGCAGTTTCATTCCAACTGTGATCTTCGTCCCATGACCAGTCTTTGTCTCAACCTCAATCTCTCCATCCAGCAGACGAACCAAATTCTGCACGATCATCAACCCCAAGCCAGAGCCTTCCACACGCTCAATCCGGTCTGAATGCTCTCTTGCAAATGGCTCGAACATAATCTTCCGAAACTCCTCAGACATACCGACTCCATTGTCCTGCACATAAAATTCAAAGTATCCGGTCGTTTCGTCCATCGGTTTCTCTTTGATCCCACAAAATATCTCGCCCTGATATGGCGTATAATCAATTGCATTTTGCAATAAATTCAACAATATCTGCTGCATCTTCTCCACATCGCCAATCACATTGCGATGGTAAAGCTGTGCCATGTCCAGATGCATTGTGTGCCGCCGAAGCCGCATGGATGGCTTGACAATATCAAGCGTATTTCTCCACAGATTTTCTACAGATGTCTGCTGCATCTGCAACAGCGTCGTACCCTGCTGTATCGCGTCTGTATTGATCATCTGACGCACCATACGGAAGATTGCCTTTGCTGAAAGGGAAATCTCCTCGATACACGCGGTCACACGTTCCGGATTCGTGACAAATGTCCGCGCAACGGATGCATTTCCGACGATCATGTTGATCGGCATCTGCAATTCCTCGTTCAGCCGCTTAAGATACATATTTTTGATTGCATACGCCTGCTCACTTTGCAGGTAAGCATCCCGAATCGCCTGACGCTGCTTTAGCTCCGCAGACTTCTTGCTGTCAATATTCATGTGGAACCAGTTTAAAATCTTCGGTTCCTCATCTTTCCATTCCACTACCTTGAACACATCTCTGCGCCATACATTTTCTCCCGTGCATACAATATACTCGCATTCCGCGGTATCGCTCTGCTTCAGAAGCTTGCGCAGATTATCCCGCACACCGAAATTATAACGATATTCCTGATATTCTGGTGCAACCAGCTCCTGCATCTCGAAATTCTGCTGGCTGTAACTACAATTCCGTGGTACCGGAATCCCCTGCTTCTGCAAATTATCGTGCAGGATTTCAAATGTATCCGCTTCCAGATCAATCTCCTCAATCAACAACCATTCATCGCACATAGATGCGATGGCACGATTCAATTTGTCCTTTGACGATTCCTTAAAATCCCCGTTTTTATCCATTTCAAAATCCCCCATGTTCTCCTTTTTTTCTTATGTTTTCCTGTTCTTTATTGATAAAATACTGCCCAGAAATATGTACCATCCTGCGCTCGCGCTACGCTGACGCCAAGATACGCACAATTATCCAAATCCACGGTTCCCTGATTTTCCTCGTTCATCTGTGCAATATAAGTATCCAATGCCTGTTTTACCGTCGCGACATCTTCCTTTAAAGAAAATGTATATGTCACCCATCCGGTATTCGGTATCTTATATGTGGCAATCGCCTGATTGCCAATCTCCGTTAACGCGGCATTTAATTCATCCATGCTGGTATATACCAACGCCGCGCTTTTTGCCGCTGTCTCTTTAGCAGCAACTGTAAATTCATCCCTCTGTGTCAGAGTATTCCCCTTTGATTCGTGCTGCTTCGCACATAAATCATAAAACTCCTGCGCATATGCAGTACAATCCACTTCCTCCACCGGACTCGCATCTATCTCCGTCTGTAAGATCTGCTGTGTCGTTGCTTCGGAAGCAGCCGTTGTCTCATCCCCATTTCGCGTCCTCTGAAAATATATAAAAGTTCCAATCCCCAACAACAGAACAATACCACAGACCATACCAATCTGCTTTTTTCTATGTGCCTGCTTTTTCCGGTCTGCCTGCATATCCGCCAACATCTGAGATATTCCACTGTGCGTCATCATGGATACGCTTCCTGTTTGCTCCATCGACGTCTCGTACAATGCCTGATACAACTGTTCCGCATTTGCATACCTCTGTGCCGGATCAATTGCAAGTCCCTGCATCAAAACAGCTTCTTCCTGCGGTGCGATCACAAGTCCCATCGCAGATGGCGGCACAAGTCTGTCCTGCTTTGCCCGCTCGACGGCATGCGGCACCTTCACCCCGGTCATGCAAGTATACATCGTCGCACAAAGCGCATATACATCGGAATACGGTCCAATCTGCGCTCCCGGTGTCACCTGTTCGATTGGCGAATATCCACCCTTTTGCACGCGGAGATAATTATAATTTCCATACATTCGCGCAGCGCCAAAATCAATCAGCTTCACCTTTCGGTCATGTGTGATCATGATATTGTCCGGGCTGATATCCCGGTGGATCACACCTCGTTTATGTACACCCGCCAACGCACGGATAACCGGACGCATGATTGCCAGAGTCTCGGACACAGATAACCTGCCTCCCCGGCCTTTCACATATGCATCCAGCGACTGTCCTTCCACAAAATCCATGACAAGGTAAGCTGTGTTGTTCTCTTCAATAAACGTGTAGACATTTACCACACCAGGCTGCTCTCCCAAGGCAGCCAGCACACGACCTTCCTCAATATACTGCTGTTTCATCTTCTCGAAATTCTCACGTTTTTCACCTGCCTCGGTGTAAACATTCGGATCTCCGGGATTCCGGTAGCAGTACCCGCGCATATAGAATTCTTTGATTGCAACCTTCCGCTGCAGCTTCACATCATACCCAAGATACGTGATTCCAAATCCGCCATCTCCAAGCACCCGCTCAATGTAATATTTATTCTGTTCCAGATACGTCCCCGAAGGTAACTGATGTGCTTCCATGTGCGCTCCTGTTTTTGTCGATGATCGGTTTTATTTTATCACAACAGTCCTTAGAATTCTATCCCTTTTCTGGCAGAAATTCCCTGTTCATACGGATGCTTTTCCTTTTTCATTTCCGTGACATAATCTGCAAGTGCCAGAAGCTTGTCCGATGGATTCCGTCCGGACAGAACGAATTCGATCTGCGCCTGATTGCTCTCCAGCACTTCCATCAATGTACTCTCATCAAGTAACCCATACTTTACAGCGTGCAAAACCTCATCCAAAACAACAACCGCCTCAACCGTATTTTCCTTCCGCACGTCGTCATGCTGTTTTTTCTGTTTTGCAATCCACATTTCAACCTGCGCCAGCATATCTGCAAAATATGCACGCGTCTTTGCAAGCTCTTCCTCACACATCCGGCTCACAAATCCATACATCTGCGGGGCATGCAATGTCTCGACACCAAGCCTCTGCAGCATTGCAATCTCTCCGGACGTATCATCCTTCAAAAACTGTACAAACAGTACAGGAAGTCCGCTCCCCACCGCGCGCACAGCCAGTCCCACAGCCGCCGTTGTCTTTCCTTTTCCATCTCCATGATAGATCTGAATCATTTCCGTCTCCTTTATAATCTATTACTGCTTTCTGTATTTCGAGTTTATTTCCGCTTACACAGGAATTACTTTATCCCTGCTTGATTAGTCCCAGAATTTCGTAGATTTTCTCCATATCAAGACTTTCCCGCAGAACCTGTGCCAGCTTGTCAAACTGCTGTTCCCGGTATTCCTGCAAGGTCAAATGTTCACTTTCTCCCCGTGTTTTCCCTTTGCGCGCATACAACAGTTCAATAAATGCCTCACGGAATGCAATTTCATCGAAGATGCCGTGAATATAACTGCCTGCCACAGTTCCTGCCGTGTAGCCGAGTACGGTTCCTGCTGAATCGCTGACGAAAGGATAAATGGGGGTTGTAGTTTTGCCAGCAACTTCCGTCCGCCCCATGTGTATCTCATAACCGGCAATTTTCTTATTGCTGAGTGACACAAAATTCCCTTCCAACATTCCAATCCGGTATGCGCGGTTCTCCAGTTGTTTTTCCTCTTCAAACACAGTTGTAACCGGCAGCAATCCCATACCACGCACACTACCAAGTGCACTCTCCGTCTGCAATGGGTCCATGAGTGATTCGCCAAGCATCTGATACCCGCCACAGATTCCGAACACGATGGTGCCCTTCTTCGCCAGACGCGTAATCTTTGCTTCCAGTCCGCTTTCCCGCAGCCAGAGCAGATCCTGAATCGTATTTTTGGTACCCGGAAGTAAGATTACATCCGGTTCTCCTAGTTCTGACGGCTTTGTCACATAGCGTACTGACACATCCCGCTCCATGCTGAGCGCCTGCATATCTGTGAAATTCGAGATGCGCGGGAACCGGATCACAGCCACATCAATTTCCGCCTGTATATGCGTCTCTTCCAAACTTGACGCAAGAGAATCTTCATCCTCGATATCCACATCTGCATACGGCACCACGCCGAGCACCGGCTTACCTGCCCGTTCCTCTAACATTGTAATACCCGGATCTAATATTTTCTTATCGCCACGGAATTTGTTCACGATCAGACCTTTGATTCGTGCCTGTTCCTCCGGTTCCAAGAGCATCACCGTACCGATTAGCTGCGCAAATACACCCCCGCGGTCGATGTCACCAACCAGAAGCACTGGTGCATCCGCGATTTTCGCCATCCCCATATTCACGATATCATCCTGCTTCAGATTGATCTCCGCCGGACTTCCCGCGCCCTCGATCACAATGATGTCGTGATCTGCAGCAAGCTGCTCGTAGCTTTCCCTGATCACCGGAATATATTCTTTTTTCTTTGCAAAATAATCCATGGCGCGCATGTTTCCTACGACCTGTCCCTGCACGATCACCTGCGAACCCATATCGGTCGTCGGCTTAAGCAGGATCGGGTTCATCCGCACAGATGGTTCCACACCGGCCGCCATCGCCTGTACAACCTGTGCACGTCCCATCTCCAGCCCCTCACTTGTCACATAGGAGTTTAATGCCATGTTCTGGGATTTGAATGGGGCAACCTTGTAACCATCCTGTTTAAATATGCGGCAAAGTCCTGCCGCAATAAGAGATTTGCCCGCGTTGGACATGGTGCCCTGAATCATGATTGATTTTGCCATTTTGTGTCTCCTTGTCATTTAAAACTCATTTGTTCCAACGAACACTTCATATATTCTTTGATATCGATATCCTTTTTTCGAAACCGTGGAATCTGGTACAATCACATGTAAATCTACTAGCTGATCTATTATCCTTGACACAACATTCACAGATACCCCAGACAGATCCTGTATTTCTTTTTTATTAAACACAATCTGCTTCATAATCACAGGCATAATTCTATATATCGAATTTCCTTTTATCTGCTTAATTGTCTCCATATCTTCTTTGTAAATCACTTTAATTCGTTCCAGTTTGTTAGTATATGAATTGCACTGATCAATCACACACTGTAAAAAGAATTTAATATATCCTGCTACATTGCCTCTTCTACATTCCATAAGATATCTCTGATAAGATGGCTTATATAATTCGAGAATCTCTGACATGTACAAAATCGGAGTACTTTCATCCATCATTGCCATTTGTACCGGAATCAATGCCCTGCCCAGTCTTCCATTTCCATCCTTATATGCATGAATCGTCTCAAACTGCATATGGGATAAAGCAACATTTACCAACAAAGGATCTGTAAACGCATCATTCATATAATCGTATAAATTTATAAGCAATCCATAAACTTCTTCTGGAACTGGCGGAATAAATGTTGCTCCCTCAATCGTACATCCTCTTGGTCCGATCCAATTCTGTGTCGTTCGGATTTTTCCGGGCGTTCTTTGCGATCCTCTCACACTATCTAATATAATTTTATGCATTTCATTTACAAGTTCATAATTTATTTGCTTTTTCGTCTGCAAATATGTTTGCGCATATTCGATTGTTTTCTTGAGATTTTGTATTTCCTGATTATCATCTGTTTTTTCCATATATTTCAGATAAAACATTTCATCCTGAGATATCTGTGTTCCCTCAATCTGTGTCGATTTATAACTTTCATTTAATATTACGGAATCCAAGAAATAGCTGGCATCAAATTCCAACGTATTTAACAATGATTTGTATTCCCCATATTTTACATTTGCTTCTGAAATCAGTTTTAACATATCTTTATCTATTTTATAGTCCAAAGGCATACTTTTTGCTTTATATGGTTCCATATATTCACACCCCTTTTTCATTTATAGTAATATAATACCACTCAGGGTCAAAAAAATCACTGTTTTTTGAAAAAACAGTGATTTTTTTGATTTTATAATTTCTTTTTTCACTACTTTATATAAATCTAAGTTTATTTTACCACATTTTTCACATGGGCCAATCTGCGAATGAATTCCTGATTCTCACTGTGGGAACGGATTCCAATGCGGAAATATGTATCATCGAGTCCCTCAAAATCACCGCACGCACGAATCAAAACACCCACTTCAAGCATCCGCTCTTTCAAGTCCGGTTCATCGTGAAATAACAGGAAATTCCCATATCCATCATACACTTCCGCCACCAGCTCACGTAGTCTCGGCACAAGATACGCGCGTTCCGCCTGCAGATTCTCGCGTGTCTTCGCCAGATACTCTGTATCCGATAATGCCGCGATGCCTGCCATCTGTGCGGGAATCGATGTATTCCACGGCTGAAGCTTCGCACGAATCCTCGACTGCAACTCTGTATCCCCGCAAGCCAGATACCCAAGTCGAAGTCCTGCCATACAGTAAATCTTCGTGAATGCACGGAGCACTAACAACCGCGGATGTTTCGCCAGATAAGGCAGCATACTATACGAAGCTTCCTCCTCTAAAAATGGCAGGAAACATTCATCCACACAGACATACGCCTGCATTGCTTCCGCCTTCGCAAGCACGCGCAGGATCTGTTCCCGCGTAAACAATGTTCCGGTTGGATTGTTCGGATTGCACAGGAATACAAGGCGGATGGAATCGTCCAGCTTTGCAAGCAGACGTTGAATTACGGTTTCAGAATCAAACTGCAACCTATCCTGTCCGCTCATATCATCAACGCCCCCATCCGCATCCTCGCATCCTGCATAACTCATCTCTCCGCCTCCCGCAGCGACAGCTTCCGCATACCCGGTAAAAGTCGGTGCAATTGCAAGTGCCTTCCCGGGAATCGTCTGTCCAAGTGCATACAGAAGCTCCGCTGCGCCGTTCCCGGGAATGATCCGGTCTGCCGGTATATTTTGTGCTTTCGCTATCGCACGGCATAGCTGCTCCGCCCTATAGTCCGGATATCTGCCAGTCAGCACAATTCCCTCATGTGCCGCCTGAATACTTGCAAGCGGCATGCCAAGCGGATTGACGTTGATGGAAAAATCATATTCAATTGGATTTCGGTAGACATCTCCACCGTGCGTATAGTTATATTCCATGTTTTATTCCTCGCATTTTTATAAAACAGATTATTGCTTATTATCTTATGCTGTTTTCTTCTTTTTCTCCCGTCTTACAAAGAGGAACGCACACAAGCCTGCAAAGGCAATCGTCACAACTACAAGCACCGGAATTACCGGAATTGGAGAGACGCTTGCGCGAACAAGCTTCAGCCCCTGATACAATGTGTACACACCGAAGATGGAGAAGATTGCAAATGCAAGCATGCAAAGCAGCCCGTCCGGCGTCTTGCTCTTCAGCAGATATCCGATCAGCATACCAAGCATATCCGCAACGAACAGTCCAAGCGAGCAGCCAATCCATACAACCAGTGCCGCACGCATGCCTTCATTTGCACCAAATGTGATCGCGGTAAGCTGTGTCTTATCGCCAAGCTCTGCCACGAAAAATGTACAAAATACCGCAAGCGGCGCAAACTTGATCTTCGTCTTACCATCTTCCTCCTCTTCTTCGTCGTCACCGGCAATCGTAGATGCGGCGAAATAAAGAAATGCGAGTGCTGCAATCATCTTGATTACCCATTCCGGCACAAACTCGCTGACAAGTCCGCCTGCCAGAACCGCAAGTCCGTTCAATACAAGAATCGCAACACCGGTACCGAGTATTATGTCCCTTAATTTGTATTTCGAAGTAAGCGCGATCAGCATAAGCTGGGTTTTATCGCCCATCTCTGCTATAAACTCCGTGAAAAACACCTTGAAGAATAATATCATTTGTCCGAGCGCCCCTTTATCTTACTATGATGTAAACCGCATATGCCGCGTAAAGCGCAACCATGCAAAGCCCTTCGGCTCTTCCGATTTTCTTCTTCGTTCCTGCAAAGATCCATGCACATATGGTAAATACGATCAGTACGCACAGGTCAATGATATTTTCTGTGATAATGCTGATCGGACTGATCGCCGATGCTATACCAAGCACCATCAATATATTAAATATATTAGAACCGATTGCATTTCCAAGTGCCATATCCACTTCATTCTTTCTGGCTGCTACGATAGAGGTAACAAGCTCCGGAAGCGATGTTCCGATTGAAACGATCGTAAGCCCGATCAGTGTCTGGCTCATACCGAGATCGCTTGCGATTCTGGATGCAGCATCAACCGTCACATCTCCGCCGACAGCAATCGCGATTGCGCCGCCAATGATAAACAGTATACTCACGGGAACAGAAACAAGCTTGATCTCCTCGTCCGATCCACCTTCGATCTCGACCTTCTTACCTTCCTTACTTGCCTTCATCGCAGTCCGGACCATGTAGATAATGTAACATGCAAAAAGCACTACGAATATCACACCATCCAGATGTCCAAGCGTCATACCAGTCTTGTCGCCAAGTCCGACAATTCCAAGAAGCATCAGAAGTCCGGCACATATAAGGGATAATGGGATATCTCTCCGGATTGTTTCTCTTGCAACATTCACTGTTGCCAATATCGCGCACACGCCAATGACGACCATCAGATTAAAAATATTGGAACCGACAACATTGCTGACTGCAAGCTCATTGTTGCCTGCAAGGGATGCAGACACACTGACTGCGGTTTCCGGAAGGGATGTTCCCATCGCAACGATGGTAAGTCCGATAATGATCGACGGCACATGCAGCCGCTTCGCCACGCTGGAACTTCCCTCCACAAAGAAGTCCGCGCCCTTGATAAGCAGTACAAAGCCTATCACAAGGAATACAAGTACAAGGGCAAATGGGGCATTGTTAATGATTTTTTCCATGGTTTCCTCCTTTTCTCGTTCAAAGCTTCCGTCAGCTGAAATCCCGCTATCATAAGTATGGATAGCTGAAAAAAGACTCATGTATATCAAACAGCTGCCTGTGTAGATTATTGCACAGACGGTTGATCAATATACATGAGTCTCATTATTTAAGATTTGCCAGATTATACTCTCAACTTATAATCAGAATGTTGACAAACCACACTTTCGCGCTAACTACTCCCTCATGGACTGTTCAATTATCTGATAAATTTTATCAAATATAGCAACGTGTGTCAACAGGGGAATCCGGAAGAAATGCTTCTCATAACCGAAAATCACTGCGTAAACATCACCTCAAAAACCGTTCCTCCTGACGGGTTTGATCGGACAGTAATGTTTCCGTCATGTACTCTCACGATTTCATGAACGAGTGCAAGCCCGAGTCCGACGCCGCCAAGTGCACGGCTTCTGGATTTATCCACACGAAAGAACGGCTCAAAGACACGCTCCCGAAGTTCCTCCGGGATTCCGTTCCCCGTATCGGCTACCGACAGGCAAACGTGCTTTTCCTTCCGGGATGCATTTACTGTGACCTGTCCGCCCGGATGATTATATTTGATAGCATTCTCAACAAGATTATATACCAGCCTGTAGATGAGAATATCGCTTCCGACTATCGTTATAGCCTCACAGTTCCCGGTCAGTTCTACATCCTTCTCCCTGGCAAGCGGTTCTAAGTCTGCCAATACCTCATCCACAAGCGCGTCGACCATAATCGTCTCATCCCGGCCCACGGTCTGAAGCTCACTCATGTCGAGGAGCGTCTTCACCATCTTGCTGAGTCTGTCGTTTTGTTCCGTAACCATCTTGATCGTCTGTACGGTTTCGGCATCGCTGCCCGGGTGTTGCCCGGAATTATAGGAATCCAACTGCACCTGCATTAGAGCTAACGGGGTTCTCAGCTCGTGTGCCGCATTCGCGGTAAATTGCCTCTGTATCTCAAATGCATCCGAGAGACGTCCGAGCATCTTGTTGTAGGAGACGCTCAGCTGGTTCAGTTCTTTCACCTTGTTTTCTTCGAGTTTTGAATCAGCCAGATTCTGCGCCTGCACCTCTTCGATCTTATCCGAAAACTCACGAATCGGCCGGAGCGCATGTCCGCTTATAAAATAAGTCGCCACTCCGCCAAGCAGCGCCAGCACCGCCGAGATTATCAGACTGTTTTTCCTATAGTCGGCCTTGTTATTATATACCTGAACAGAAAAATCGTTCGCAAACGCATCCCAATTATCTTCCGGAATACTGATATATATTTCATCCGTATCATCCGCATTCTCATCTCCCCTGGCATCGACAGTCTCCTTCAGGGAGTCAATATAATACACACCATTTTTATAGACAAGCATAGTCAGACAGCCACATATAACCGCGATATATATGGTAATTATACAGGTCAGTCTCCACTGCAGTGACATCTTTTTCATCGATCGGACTCCTCTCGTAGTTTATATCCCTCTCCCACTTTGTTCAGGATTGGATCATATCCAAGCACCGCCTTGAGCTTTCTCCGAAGCGAAGACATATGTACCCGGATGGCTCCGCTGAAGCTGTCCACAGATGCATCCCAGACATGCTCCATCAGTTCCTCCTGGCTCACCGGTCTGCCCAGGTTGAGCAGCAGATATTCCAAAATTCCATTCTCTTTTCTTGTCAGAGGAACGATCTGCCCTTCGGCGTATGCTTCGCGCCGGATCGTATCGAACTTTATCCCGCCGCATTCCAGGCATACATCCTTCTGCACGAATTTTCTTCTTGTCAGGCTTCTGATACGCGCCTCAAGTTCCTGCAGATGAAACGGCTTTTCCATATAATCATTTGCCCCCGCATCCAGCCCTTCAACCTTATCCGCGATCTGTCCTCTGGCGGATAATATAAGCACCTTCGTCTCCTCGTTGCTCTGTCTTAGTTCGCGCAGAATCTCCATCCCATCCATACCGGGCAGGTTCAGATCCAGCACGATCAGATCATAATTCTCTGCCAGGATGCATTCAAGCGCCGTTTCTCCATCATAACAGGTATCCACCTCATACCCGGCATCATACAGGCTTTTCGCAACTGTGTCGCATAGTTGTTTCTCATCTTCCACTATTAATAATCTCAAAATATTTCTCCCATTTCTTAACAATAATTTTACAACTGCTATTGTATAATACCGAAGTCAGCTGGTCAACAAATACAACAAACGAAAGGAGCAATTATATCTTGAAGCGCAGAAAAATATCCCAAATTGTTTTGCTCATCACAGGTATCGCCATGATCAGCTATGGTGCAGTCAGAGGAGAAGCTGCTACCGTGCTGGGCAAAGCTATAAAATTATGTCTGGAGTGTGTCGGAATTGGATAAGAAAAAGAAATCACTATCACAAAAAACTGCCCGGATGCGCGGATGGATACAGGCGGCCGCCACACTGCTTACCAATATCCATATCCCCAATCTGTTTAAGGGCAAAATATACCAGGGCAAAGCAAAAACCGTCTGTGTGCCGGGATTAAACTGCTATTCCTGTCCCGCCGCAACGGGTGCCTGCCCGATCGGTGCCTTTCAGGCAGTGGTCGGATCGTCCAAATTTAAATTCACCTATTACATAACCGGGTTTTTTATTCTGCTCGGTGTGTTACTCGGAAGATTCATATGCGGGTTCCTGTGTCCGTTTGGATGGTTTCAGGATTTACTTCATAAAATCCCCGGGAAGAAATTCTCCACAGCCAGACTGAAACCGCTAAGATACCTCAAATATGTTATCCTCGTTGTTTTCGTTATACTTCTGCCGATGCTTGTAACGAACTCCATCGGAATGGGTGACCCATTCTTCTGCAAATATATTTGTCCGCAAGGTGTCTTAGAGGGGGCCATCCCGCTGTCGATTGGAAACCCGGCTATACGATCTGCATTGGGAAAACTGTTTTCCTTTAAATGCCTGATCTTAATTACAGTTATAGTACTAAGTATTTTGTTTTACAGGCCCTTCTGTAAATGGATCTGTCCGCTTGGGGCAATCTACTCCCTGTTTAACAAGGTGAGCCTTCTAAGCATCCGGGTAGATGGAAGTAAATGTGTGGGCTGTAATCAATGTGCGAAGGCATGTAAAATGGATGTTGACGTGTGCAAGACGCCAAACCATCCGGAATGCATCCGGTGCGGTGCCTGCATAAAGGCTTGTCCAAAAGACGCAATCCATTACCAGTTTCTAGGCGGTGCCTGTCAGAAAAAAGAGGACAGCGGGAAGCCGCAATCAACCGATAACAATTAAATTTTAATATAATTCAAAGGAGCAATAATCATGAAAACGAAAAAAACTTTTATTCCTATTGTAACACTCTGTGCAGCATTATTCCTTACGGCTTGCACCGGAAAGGGCGCTGCAACCACGGAAAAGCCACAGGATTCCCAGACGGAAGCCAGTACAGAAGCCACAGGGGATTCCAGCACAACACTGGATGATTTATATCAGCAGGAAAACCAGATCTTTGCCGATCATGAGGATGTATGGAACAAAGTGTTCGGCATGATGAACAAAAGCACTGCCGATCCAAGCGGAAATTATGCAGATTTTCTAGCCAGCACCGTTGAATCAAACAAGGATGCTTTTACAAAAGACGAATTGAACACACTTACGACTGATATTGAGACTATACGGAAGATCGAAGAACAGATCGCCGAAATCGAGAAGAAAGACACAACCTCCGAGAGTGCTGACGCAAACGACAATTCCGGATCCACATCTCCGTTTCGCAATTTCTCCGGTCAGGATTATGACGGTAATACGGTTGATGAAAGCCTGTTTTCCGGAAATGCAGTCACAGTCATCAATTTCTGGTTTACCGGCTGTAAGCCTTGTGTTGCAGAGTTATCGAAGCTTAATGAATTAAACGATGCCATCAAGTCCATGGGCGGCGAAGTGATCGGCATCAACACAGAAACCTTCGACGGAAACGAAACTGCGATCAAAGAAGCCGCAGCAGTTCTTGAAAGCCAGGGGGCCAAATACCGCAATCTCTCCATCGACGCATCTTCCGATGCAGGGAAATATGCTTCCGATATTATGGCATTTCCTACAACCATACTCGTTGACAGAAACGGTAATATTGTCGGAGATCCGATGCTTGGAGGAATTGATAACCAGGACAACTATGATACTCTGATGAAGCAGATCCAATCTGTAATTGATGCAGATAGCGCAAATAAATAATTGAATCAGGGACAGGCTGAAAGACGATTGTTTTCCAGCCTGTCCCTGATTTACTTTATATCGCTGCAACCAAATATTACTTCCATTATGTCCGGAATCTGTGGTTTATACGTGTTCTCTTTCATTCTTAATTCTGCTCATCTTCTATCAATTGACTATATATCAAATAATTTCAATCTTTCTAGATTCTGGAGATATAAACAGAATCACATGTTCAATTCCATCACCATACATGAATCTGATGCCTGAAACCCTAATACTTCATACAAAGGTCTTCCTATCTCTGTTGCATCCAGACTTATCTCTGTCACACCATTTTCCTTTGCCTCTTCAATCAGAATCTCAACCATCTTCTTAGAGATTCCGCTTCTTCTGTGATCTGCACGGGTATAGACATTCATCAAATGCGCCCGATTGCCTGTCGGGTGCGAGAATGTCGGCATAATCCATATATAGGATAGGCTTGCACAGCCTACGGGAGTTTGCCCATCAAGTGCAATAACCGTTGTTTGCTCACCTGACTCAAAATACCGCCTGCTCTCAGAGATAAATTTCTCATCATATTCATACTCACCGGACAGATCATTTACCTCTCTAAGCATTTCAAGTCTCAGCTTCATGAGGATTTCCATATCATCTTTTGTAGTCTTTCTGTATAAAATCTCGTTCATTTCCTACTCCCTTAACAATCTATCGAGCAACATCTGCCCACAGTCAGTCGTTTTGTATTCTCTAAGTTTCATGTTTTATCCTCATAAGCTGGAAGTTATTACTTTCTGCATAATGTGTTTCCTAAAATGATAATTACCACGACATCAACCAAAATAATCCCCAATGCAATATATACAAAAAATGCGGGCAAAATATTTTCAAACAAGCCCATAGTTAATGCAAGAATTGCTATAATAGACATTCCAATTCCCATTGTTCTGCATAACTTCTTTTCATCATATTTTTCCTTTTCTTCATTTGAAGCTGTATTATATCCAGAAATGAACCAGCTTCCATGTCCAGAAAGTAAAATAATAGAAAGTACAGCAAATATCGCAAAGACAATCCACACTATCCAATCAGAGTCTGTTGCTAAATCTGCTAATTTCATTTACATACTCCTCCTTAAATTCCATTTTCTTAATTTTATAAACTGGAATTTGCGCGTTTCTACAAGCGGTGCACAGGCAGGACGAAATCAGCCATGGGAGCTTGCTCACAATCGGCTGATTTTCGGACTGGATGTATAGCGCGCCAGCGCGACATGAGCATGAAGCGCAGCGTAATGCGAATGGCACCGCATTACGATAACATTTTCTCCTGCATTGGGTGTTTTTTTGTCATTCCAAATATTCACCCAATCCTTCCCTACACATTCATCCGCAATTGGGGAATTTTTTCATATTTCAACAATTTCCCCATCGTCCTCTGAACTTCTTCCCATTTTGATTGGGTGATTTTTTCATATTGGAATTTTTCACCCAATATGCATCTATATATCCCTTCAACATTGGGTAATTTATGTCTATTTCAAAAATTTAATCAATATTCGTTGCCACACTTTTTCTGGCGTCTTCACGAAACGAATTTCACTATAACCAACAAACTGGAATTGTATATTAATTTTTCTTATTTAGTCTAATATGGAAATCGTTGGCTTTAGAACATTCTTCATATGTAAGATTAGTTTCATTCATTAAAAACTCAACGGCTTCCTCCTTTGTATTGTAATTAGATTTTTCTTTCATATATCTTAACAAATTGGTCATATATATTCTTCCGTACTTCTTCTGACAAACCGGCGTATTTTGTATCCAACACCTTTTTTACGGCTTCGTACTTCCTATTTTTATCTTCTATATCCGGACCACGGTCATAATTAAACCTCACATCATAAAAAATGTGTTTCATATCGTTACTTAAAGCTTGTAACACGCGAAACCCTTTCATAGAAAACTTTCCTTCTTTTATACCATTCTCCACACAGGGCTGTATCGCCCAATCCATCATAAACCAATTCTCCATTGGCATATTTACACCATATCCGGAATCTGACAAAAAGTCATTTATCTCATTCCAATTTATCTGTAACGGCAAATCGTTTTCTTTCGCAAATAAATAGTCATCACGCTGTAATTCCTGTTTTTTTCGCTTTCTTGTATTTCTTTCATAAACAATCCAGCATATTACCATTGCTGCTATAATACACACGCTAAATATCTTCGTAATCATGGTATTTCCTTTATAAATAATCAAGTATACTACGGTTACTACCGCAATACTTATGCTGAGTACCTTTATAATCAAACCATTCATTGTGTATCTCCCTATCACTAAAAATTGGAAATTATCAAGTCGACAAATACCGATTTACCAATTTCATTAAATAATAAATTTCACGAACTAACTACATTGTCAAAAAATTCATTACAAGATTCACCATTATATCTTTTTCTTCTGGTCTTGACTCTGCAATCATAAGTGTAATCGCAACCAATGCTCCATCACTGATTATCTTACTATCATCTCTATACAAGGCATTATTCCGAGCAAGGAATTCCAAAAACAAAGATGCTGCAATTCGTTTACATCCATCTGCATATGGATGATCCTTAATCATAAAATATAATAAATTAGCAGCTTTTTCCTCTAATGACGGGTATACATCTCCACCAAACACACTCTGATAAACTGCTGCCAAAATACCCTCAACTTTACCTTTTTCTTTCTCCACACCAAATACATCCGATTTAAATGAATCCTCCATGTGTGAAACCATTTTTTTACATTCCTCATATGTTATTTTATATATAGGTCTGTTTCCCACAGGTTTTTTAAGGGATTGATGATCATATTGGTCTAAAAGCATTAATGCATCTGTATACGAGGTAACAGCCTTTAAAATGTCTGATTCTTCAACCTCCAATGTGCACGCAAGCATCTTTGTTTGAATATCAACGGTTCTTTCAAGCGCTTGCAATCGTTTTTCATTAATAGCATAGCCTTGAATCACATATTGCTTTAAAACAGAATTAGCCCATCTACGAAATGCGATGCCTCGTTTTGAATTAACACGATATCCCACGGATAATATCATATCAAGATTATATATCTTGGGTTTTCTTCCTCCAGAACTTTTGTCGGAAAAACCGACAGAAGTTCCATCTAATTCTCCTGAAGAAAGAATATTGGAAATATGCTCACTCACTGTAGCATGCTTAACATCAAATAATTCTTCCATTTGTTTCTGCGTCAACCATACAGTTTCTAATTCTGGGCTTAACTCAACTTCAAGATTTATATCACCATCTGTAAATAAAACAATTTCATTTTTCAAAAAATATCACCACCTATTACACCAAATAATTAATCGCATCTTCAACAGTCATACATGTAACACACTCCTGCAAATTCTGATTTTACTCTGCATTATCGCAATAAATCTCTATTGCATTTGCTACAAAAATCGCGGTACCTTCACCTCCATAAGCATCAATATTTGTTGTAATATCCCCGCCACCTGAATACATTTTTCCTAATCCACGCAAAATCTTATTTGTACAAGTATATAAGTTCTGTGTAATATATTCCTGTATTCTTTTTACAAGGTTCTGTGCATCACCGGATAAACTATTACGCAACGTCGGAGTCAATACCTTTTTCAAAATTCAACTCTCCATTACTCTCAATGTTTCACAATCCCAAAATAGTGTTATACTATTCGACCAATCGGATGAATTTCAAGAATTTCTAATCTTATTAACGTTCCGATTCATCAAGTGTCTTCCTAAATTTCTGTATAAAAAAGCCCTCAACTCAGACATTTCCTGATGATGCTCCTTTAGCAAATCATCTGGTGAATCATAAACTCCAAAATCTTGATTGATTCCCTCGCTCTGAATATATGTATTATTTCTGTCAAAATCAATAACCGGATTTTTGAAGTTTTTCACCGCCACGCCATAACCGCAAAACGCACCCGTGCAATCGCTATTTTTTATTTGCAATTTTCTCAAATATTGCATATCAAGAATAAATGCCTCTAGCTCGTACCATGTATCTTCAAAATACACTTCAACCCAGCTATGCAGCACATTTCGAGGTGCATTTTTATATACAATTCCTGTCATTGCTCCCTTTTGCAATTCTTTATCAATGGTAAATCCATGTACTCTGCATGGAATATTACAAGCTCTTAGTAGTGCCATGAACAATGTTCCCTTTGTATTGCACTGCCCATAACCATCCGCCAAAACCTTTGATGCACAAACAGTATCATCAATATTATATCCAAACAAAATTTCATCTCTTACAAACGTGTAAATTGATTTTAGTCGTTCAAATTCTTCTATGTCGTTCCAGTTTCTTTCCCGTATCAATTGCTGTATGTTTTTACTTGAATAATCCAGCATTTTTGTTTCTCTTAAATATTTTTTCATGCTATTTCTCCAAAATATTTTAAGTTGCAGATTTACATTTTCCTATCTGATCAACTGTACAATCAACCAAAAATTTAAGAAATCTTATACATATCGTTCTTGTAGAACATTATTGAATCGCTTTTTTCAGAATTTCTTAAAACGGCAAGAACATTAAACACATCCGGAAATGGCGAAACCATACCCATACATGCCATGCCAAAATTCAATCCATTAAATACTCTAAATTCAGCAGGACTAATTACAAATAATATAAATGGAACTAATCCAAGAACAAATGGCAACAGGCACATCAATATAAACCGATTTCGCTTTAATGGATAGGATGCTAATGCGACAAATGTTGTCTTTCCTTTTATTCTACCTATTGTTACATCTGCTTCCTTAGGATAAACAATTCCATGTAACCACTCATGAATTATTAACAATAAAAAACCGAAAGTAAATCCAACCAGAATAAATATTGGTGAGATTACAACTGTCTTGCATATAATCGTTTTACAAAGCATAGCGATAAAAAGAAAAACGCATAGAATTGCAGCAATCGGCACTGCTTTTTTCATCAGGTCACCAACACTCTGCGGTGTTTCTATCTTTACTGCGTCATCTGGCAAGCTTCCTGTTTGATATTTATTTATATCATTTATTGACCACACAATTTTTATCATATCTACTTCCTGTTCTTTCTGTATAATCCTTTGCATTTACACTGTGTACCGTATTACAAAATAATTGCTCCAATTGCTCATAGTCAGTCGTTTTGTATTCTCTAAGTTTTATCCTCATAAGCCGGAAGTTGTTAAAATCCACCATAATGAGACAGAGTCTCTGTTGCTAATTCTGTCCCAACTCTCATAGCCTCATAAATATTCCCATTTATCAAATGTGAACATACAAATCCTGCATGGTAGCTATCTCCACAACCTGTAGTATCAATTACTTCTTTAACTTCATTAGCTTGAACAAAATACTTTTCACCATTATGATATGTAACACTTCCTTTATCAGCTAAAGACACATTAAATAGTCCTTTATACTTCTTTGAAAACGCCTCAAATATTGGGAGAATTGATTTCTCTCCACTAATCATGAAATAATCTATATATGGTGCATATTTTTCCATCTCTTTGAAATTACGATATTCTACAAAATCCACTGCCAATCTGAAGTTATTATTCTTTTTTAAATCTATAATTTGTCCAAAACAGCCTGCCCAAAAATGTACAAATACAACATCTGATTTTTTGATAAACTCCAATTCATCATGGTCCAATATCATTTTATCAACAATATCACCCGTCCACGAATCATCTTTGTAATATCTGTCACCGCCAGCTGTAAGATATGTACGATTATTCGCAGTTACTTTATCCTTTTCTACTCTTACATGGCTTATATCTATTCTCTTATCAGAAATAGAATCCATAATAAATTTTGCGTAAGAATCCTGTCCAACCGCACCCAATATCGAAACATTGAACTCCTCAAATTTTGATGCATGGGCTGCAAAATTAAGGGCTTCACCCCCAGCATATAGTTCATCAGTTCCATCAAAAACATCTACACATAAACACGGAAGTGCTACTAGATTTATCATTCTTTTTACCTCCAAAACTTGAGATTTACTAATTCAACAAATCCCGATTTAACTTTCCATCAATTTAATTGCTTCATCAACAGATACACATGTAGCAAATCTCTTTGGCCACATCATATCATTGTAATATTTATAGGTTTCTTCTCCAGACATATAGTCGTTATCAAATGTTGAATTTGCCCCTTGTGGAACAATTACTTTATATCCTCTTTCAAAAGCAGATTTCACAGTTGCATCTATACAGAAGTTTGTCTGTAGTCCCACTATCATTAATGTATTATCATTTTTAACATAATCTGTAAAATCTTTGTTTCCAAAACAACTATTGATATTTTTTATAAATTTCTTTTCCCCATCCTTTGGAGTCACTTGTTCTGCAATTTCGAAGTCTTCATCACCGATTGAAAACCCCGTTCCTGGTCCATCATCATGTTGAAAATATATAACCTCTATTTGATTATCTCTAGCGGCTTTTATAATTCTTGTAGTATCATCAATAAAAACTTCAAAATTAAAAAGTCTACTGTCTGTTATCCCTTTTTGTATATCTATCACAAGTAGTTTCATTCATTTCTCCTTTACACATAAAAATTTCAATTTTCTACTCATACACATTTTCTTCCAATCTGCGATGCATGAGAGCACAATCAATAACCTGTTATATACGGAAAGCAGGACAGTTGACTTTCAATCAGCAATCCTGCTTCTTATTCCATAATTATTTATGCTTTTTCATTTCCCCGTGCTTCTAGCACTTCCGTGGCAATTGCACCCACATCATATTCTGGTGCATGTTTCTTCACGATATCGTAAATTGGCTGGATTGTTTCAACAGATTCTTCAAGTTCATCTGCAATCTGGTCAAGTGTTTTGTTCTTCTGCACCTTTTTTATTACAGAAGTAATTAAATAGTGCACCTTACCCTTAGCATATCCCTGTGTAAGTCCAGATGAATATCCTTCCGCACGTCCTTCTTCCACACCATCGTTATACCATTCCCGTTTTGCATTCTCCATCTGCTTTTCATATGTCAGATCAAACATCATAATTTTCTGCACATCCTCTCCGCGTTCCAGCAAAAATTCCTTCAGGATATCTTCTGCAATACAACGATTCACCGCATCTCTGATTGCGGTCTCATAATCCTTGTCGCCCTTTTTTGCCTTTGCAAGATTCTCATTTACATATCCAACAAATATCATATACTCCCGTAGTGTCTGGCTCCGCTTCTTCAAATCCTCATTATTTCCCGGATTGATGTTGTACACGGTACACATCAGCTCTAACTGCGGCTCGTCCGACTGGTTTTCATATGCGTCAGACAATTTCAGCACTTCACGTTCCGGTCTCGTTTTTTCTCCATTGTAGAACACTGCGAACTTCGGTGTCGGTATCTTCACCAGCTTGTGACTAAGCAGATATCTATTTTCGACCAGCTTCTTGATAATCGTCACAAAATAAATCAGTTCCCGAAGTGGCATGTTCGGGTTATACGTTGACTGGTGTTCGTAGATATTCAGAACCGAATCCATGCTCACCACAAACGATGCATCATTGTGCACGGTCAGTGATACACCGCTTTCCAGCGTATGAATCTCAATAATCTCCGGATCGGTGTATGCCGTCCCTGCCATCGCATTGTAGACATCCAACGCTCTCGCTCTGTCCTCCAACAACATACTAAACACATCACTTTTGTACTCTCTGTTTGCCATATTTCGTCCTCCTTTGGCTTGCGCAGGAGAAATCCATCTGCAAACATAGACTTAAACTACCTTCCTTGAATACCCCTGCATCTTAAATTAAATGAATTGAATTTAAAAGCATGAATGTTCAAGAATAAATAATTTGACTATTCGTAGAAAGCAGCTATCTTGCAGCTACTATATGAAACTTATGCTTTGGTAGTAGACTAGCATAATCGAACTGAAGCGTCAAGGACTTTTTCAAAAACGCTTCATAATCCCCGCTCTGTATAATGATCAAAACAGCATTCCAGCCATAGGTTGTTTCTATGTACTCAATATAGGTATGTGCATATGTATACCCACCGCAATTTGAAAATATCAACGGATTATTAGAACATGTTTCTTTATAGCTTTCTTTGCAAATATACCATATCTACCAATTGTACTCCATCTTCGTATATTGGATGATCGTAATTATCTGTAAAAAAATGGGGAATAATATGTGAACGGACAAAACCACATTTTTCATAAAATGGTATTGTAAGTGGGCTATCTCCTGTTCCTACCTGCAGAATGTCATATTGCTCTCCGTATTTCTCAACAATAAAATCAATCAGGGTTTTTGCATATCCTTTCCCTTGATATTCTGGAGCAGTTGCAATGTTCTTTAATTCAAGCACTCCATTTCCTTCATTGGTAACGACGCACTCACATTTAATCCCATTATCATCTAGCACATACATCCAGCCTTTATTAAGATAGCGGTCTATCATATTTTCCTGCTCATCTGCCAATAAGAGCAAATCAAGATATTGTTTTTTATTTTCTGTGATCTCTATAATTTTCATCTTTTATCCTCATAACCCGGAAGTTATTAGTTACTCTGATTGTATGAATTAAACCACGCTCTTTCTTCAAATGTTTTCTTTTGAGGATGTATCGGATTGCTTTCTGCTATACCTACAGGCAAAAAACAGACCAACTCATAGTCTTCAGGCACATTTAGTATCTGTGCCATTTTATCACAGATCTTGTCATCATCGGTAATATGTCCTTCATACCAACAACTTTGATAACCAAGCTCCACAATTGCAAGCAGCATATTCTGAATCGCAGCGGAATAATCCTGCACGGCGAAACATTTATCCCGATAAGCATTGACTCTCTGTGTCAAAACGCAGATAGCAGCGGGAGCAGTTTCTCCAACAGGTGGTTCTATCACGCTATGGAGTTGTTTCAGTACATCAGGATTATCAACAGCAATCAGTGATGTAGTCTGTTTGTTGCATCCGGACGGAGCATCAAGTCCAGCTTGCATGATTTTTATTAAATCTTCCTTTGGTACGGGAATATCCTTATATTTCCCCCTGTAACTATGTCTGTAATGAATAGCCTCTATAACATTCATAACGTTTCCTCCCCTAACGATTTATGCTTTTTCATTTTCCCGTGCTTCCAGCACTTCCGTTGTAATTGCATCTACATCATATTCTGGTGCATGTTTCTTCACGATATCGTAAATTGGCTGGATTATTTCAATGGATTCTTCAAGTTCATCTGCGATCTGGTCAAGTGTTTTGTTCTTCTGCATCTTAAATTAAATGAATTGAATTTAAAAGCATGAATGTTCAAGAATAAATAATTTGACTATTCGTAGAAAAAAGCTGCTACTCACTAGAAATAACAGCCTTTCTTACTATATCAGCCTTTTGGAATTTGACCATCGACATACAGAATGTGATTAACCAACCACTCTGTGAGATATTTTAAAATTTCCATAATCTGTTCATCTTGATCTTCTACCTCATCATTGTGGTGTTCCATAAATTCATCAAGCTTATGTATAAATTCCTGATGTTGAACTTTCTGTGTAAATATCTTCTTATAATTAATAGATTCCATATACTGCTCTTCATCACTAAAGTGTTTTACTGTATAATTTCGGAGATTTTCTAATATTATATCAATCCTATCATATTTATCCGGTGTAAACTCATCATGAAGCAGTTCATATGCCTCATCTGCATATTTAAATAACTGCTTGTGTTCTTCGTCTATCATATCTATGCCGATATAATATTCTGGTTTCATTTCATACATAAATTAATCCTACTTTCTGTTTTATTTGTTTTATTAACCTGTTCTATACATATATAATACTTTACTTCCATGCTTTTATATCCTTAATAGTTTTCTTCATGTACTTCAAAATAGCTCTGTGGATGATTACATACTGGACATACCTCAGGAGCCTTTGTTCCTACCACGATATGTCCGCAGTTACGGCATTCCCATACTTTGACTTCACTCTTTTCAAATACCTGTGCAGTTTCAATATTCTTAAGAAGTGCACGATATCTCTCCTCGTGATGCTTCTCAATTTCTCCTACTGCTCTGAATTTGGCTGCAAGTTCAGGGAACCCTTCTTCTTCGGCTGTTTTCGCAAAGCCTTCATACATATCTGTCCACTCATAATTCTCGCCTTCCGCAGCTGCCGCCAGGTTTTCCTTTGTATCACCAATTCCTGCTAATTCCTTGAACCACATCTTTGCATGTTCTTTCTCATTATCTGCAGTCTTTAAAAACAATGCTGACATCTGCTCGTAACCTTCCTTTTTCGCTACAGAAGCAAAATAGGTATACTTATTTCTTGCCTGTGATTCCCCTGCAAATGCCTCCTGTAAATTCTTCTCTGTCTGTGTTCCTGCATATTTGTTTGCTGCCATCTCTTTTACCTCCGTTTTCTTTACTACTTTTTCAAAATCTGATGCCGGGTGCTTGCACAAAGGACATATAAAGTCATCTGGTAATTCCTCGCCTACATATTCATATCCGCAAATTCTGCAACGCCATATTGTCTGACCGTCCTCTGTTTTTCCAACCTCCTGTGGCTTAGGCTTAATATTATACTGATAATAATCATATGTTACTGAAGGAACATTGCTTAAAACTTCCATATCGGTTATCTCACCGATAAACATCGTATGTGAACCTAAGTCCTCTGTTTTAGTAACTGTCACAGAAATGTATGCATTTGTACCTTCTGTAATATAATAAATACCATTTGTGCCCCTGGCACACTGCTCAAATGCTTCAAACTTATTGGTGTCTCTTCCTGATTGGAAGCCAAAATGTTTGAACAATTCAAACTCTGCATTCTGACTTAAGACTGATACAGTAAATTTCCCGGTTCTTTGAATCATATCATGCGTATAATTTGCCTTATTTACACAGATACTTAACTGGTTTGGTTCCGAAGCTGCCTGAATGGCTGTATTAATGATACATCCGTTATCTTTTTCTGCTTCTTTAGCGGTCAATATAAACAGTCCATAACTCAATTTATACATTGCTTTCCTATCCATATTTTTCCTCCTTTACCTTGTCCCTGCATTTCGGGCAAATGCCTTTAAATGAAATCAAAAATTCAATTCCATGAGTGTTATAAATTCATACTATTCTTAATAAGGATTGTATCTCTCTTTTATTCTATTGTCAATATAATAATAGTAATTATTACTACACGAAACATCCGCATCCGATCAGCACGCCGACCCCCACGATCACCATCAACACTGCGGTTCCGTACATCAACCGGTTTGCCCGGCGGATATCCTTCGGCTCGATCTGCCTTTTCACATCGCCAATCGTTGGTTTCTCATATAGCTTTCCAAAATAATATGCATTTCCGGCAAGCTGCAATCCAAGCGCACCCGCACACGCCGATTCCGTCTGTGCGGAGTTCGGACTTGCATGGTTTCGTCGATCCCGCAAATGAATCCGTGCCGCGCCAGCCATATCCATACCCAAAATGCCTGCCGCACCAACCATCAGCCACGCGGAAAGTCGTGCCGGAATGAAATTCACGACATCGTCCACACGCGCCGCACACGTTCCAAAATACCGGTATTTGTCGTTCTTATATCCAAGCATGGAGTCCATCGTATTAATTGCTTTGTACACCCACGCACCGACCGGTCCGAACAAAAACATATAAAAAAGCGGGGCGATCACGCCGTCCGACGTATTTTCAGCGACCGTTTCCACCGCGGCCTTCGCGATGCCTTCCTCAGTGAGCGATGCTGTATCTCTGCCGACGATCATGGATACCGCCGTTCTCGCCTGTTCCACATCCCCGGCTTCAAGTGCCTTGCACACCTTCATACTCTCCCGACGAAGCGAGCAGGCTGCCAGCATCTGGTATGACATCCAGATTGCCACAACCAGATACAACGTATGATGAATCCGGTTGCACCCATATAGGATTCCTGCCGCCACAAGCAGCGACACCGTTATCACGATCACAACTGTAAATGTTCCTGTCACCTGTTTTTTACGGATATCCGCGTCGCGATCTTCCCGTATCCGAAACCGCTTGCGCATCCACGCCTCCACATGGTCGATCAGCCAGCCCATCCCCTGTACCGGGTGCCACAGCCAGTGTGGATCGCCGAATACCAGATCAAGCAGACATGCAATTATAATGATAAATATTCGTTCCTGTAACACGGTCACTTTACATTTCCTTTCATCGCTGCATTGCATATTTGTATTCCGTACTGTTAGTTACCTGACATACCTCACACGACCTTGCCTTTACATAGTGTCTCTATCACATCTATTTCATAGCATCAGACACCGTTTTTCATACCCTGTGGCAATTTCATTTTCTCATAAGATACAATCTGCATCCCATCCGCTGTCACTTCTAACCATCCTGCAATTCCCTCGCCCGGCTTCAGCTGCCAGTCAAAATAATCCTTGTGTGGCTCTGACAACTGATCCATCAGTGCCATGATCGTACCTCCGTGTGCGACGATAATGATCGTGTCTGACAGGGATGTGTGCGCCGTCTCTATTCTCGATGAAACGTCACATCGTAACCGTTTTTGTCCTTCCCTGCTTTCCGCATCCACAAACACCTTCTCAAATCCCCGCATCACACGGTCTGTAAACCCCGCTTTCGTCTCGCCGCCCGGAAACGCCGTCGTGCCGCCACTGTCGATGTAGCGCTGGTAATCGGGATTGCCATTTAATTCCGCATAATTCTTGTATTCGAATTCACCGAACCGGCACTCTGCAAGCTCCGGGATTTCCACCTTTCCTGCATCCGGGAACAGAATATCCGCCGTCTGCATTGCGCGCAGATACGGGCTGACGTAGACAACCTGATTTTTGTTTTCGTTTTTTTCACTATACTGCTCACATGTGATTTTCCCCTGTACAATTTCGATTTCGTCATGTACACTATCTGCCACGGTTCTACCATTCATCGGCACCTGTTTCTGCCAGAACTCCTGCATACCTCGCAGATCTTCCACGCTCTCCGGAAGCAGTCCTTCATCCGTCGTACCGACATACCGATGTTCTTGATTTCCCTGCGTCATGCCATGACGGATTAATACAATTTTTGCTTTCATATCACTTAATCCTCGTTCCGATTCCTGCCGTCACGCGGATAACCTGCTCCGCCTGGCTTGCCAGATAGCAATTCACGCGCCCGTTCTTCTCGCGAAACTCCCGTTCAAATGCATCAATCGGCACAATGCCGCTTCCGACCTCATCGCTGACCAAGACGAGCTTGTCTGCATTTCCCGCAAGAACCGCTTTGTTCATAAGCTGCTTTGCCTCCAGCTCCGGATCTTTGCCCTGCTGCATCGTCTTCCGCACATATTTATGAAAATTATTGATGATCTGATGTCCTTCTTTGAAATTTGCCTTGGCATACTCGAACTTTCCCTGGTATGCACCACCGATTATTAAGATCATAGCGTTCCCTCTTTATACTTTTTATATTTCTTTATACCTTTTTATACTTTTTCGATTATTTTATACTTCTTTATACTTTTTCTGCAAGATACATTTTCATATTGCATAAATTTTTTTATTTTTCCCAACCTTTTCTCCTGTTCGTCCGTCTATATATTGAACGGACGGATTTCAAATTTGTTCCGTATCATTTATATTCAATACATGATTATGGGCAGCAGACGATTCTGTCTGCGCATAACGCGTGTCTTGTTATAAATGAAATCAAATATTTACTTAAAGGAGAGACTATCAAAATGAAGAAAAAATTTACAAAGGCACTGGCACTTGGACTGTCACTGGCAGCCGCCCTTACACTGACAACCGGTTGTGGCAAGAAAGAAGATACCACGTCGGACACTCCTGTTCCGGCAGTAACAAGCGAAAGCAGTTCCGATAATTCCGGAAGCGAAACAGCAGCCGGTACGATCGACTACACCATCTGTCCATGGGTGTTCAGCCGTGCGCTTTCCGATGAAGAGACATTGGAATTACCTGAGGGTGCCGGTCTGTACGGAATGACATTCCCGGTTACGACGGATACGCTTTTTAACATATCTTACAGCACATCCGGCGTGCCACTTACGGATGCACTGGATGAATCCGCATATTCCGTATCTTTTTATGAGGATAATCACTCCCTTCCCCAGCTGTTGATAGAAGAAGACGATATGACCATTGACGAAGCCCTTGACAAGAATCTCTGGTCACTGTTAAGTACATATTTAGATTACGATGCTTTCGGGGTTTCCGAGGATTCTTACAACGACGTCTACAACTTTTACGACGATCCGAATCCTGCATATATCTATATGGATATGCTGACAACCATGTTTGGTGCCCCAAATTATATCTGTTTCAGCAACGACTATGATGCAGAAAAGTCCGTCGAAGAAAATACCCAGTACTTTGTTGACACGTTCCTGCATCCGGAAAAATCGGATGACCAGTTCTCATCATATCTAATGTACATTGGCTGGCAATTTGAAGATTTTGGAATTGCGGTAGACTTCTTTGACACTTTTCGTTACAGTGAGACAAGCGGATATTACGTATCTCCGGAGAATGAAGTTGGATTTACATACGTTCCAATCCAGAAAGGAACCCTGGAAGACTATTTCTTAGACACCTTTGATGGTCGCTATGGAACAAACATCGTGAAAGAACTAATGGCAGAGAAAACGGCTTTGTTCGGCGATGTCGAATATTTAACCGCAGACGAGAAGATCGTGGAGCTCGTTAATTCTGCCAAAGGAAATGCATCGGCAACCGACGCTGAAACAACGGAAAGCACAACTGATTCTTCCAACTATGTGGATGTTGACCGTGATTTCAGTGAAGCTGCAAATGATGTCTATATGGCAATCACCGACTGCTTCCAGCTCGGCGGCGAAGATACGCTCGTCTTAAATGGCACAACCAATAAGGGCGTATTCAAGACAGGCGATCCTGTCTATGTACAGCTCACAAACGGAAAGGTTGTAGAAGGCACGATCAGCCGCATGGAGCAGCTCCGTCAGGATGTCACGGAATCTACCCTCGGCGAAAGCATTGGTATCATGGTTGATGGACTTAGCATAAGCGATCAGGATTATGTGACTGGTGGTGTCATCGTTGTTAAATAACATGCACCAAAACGACAGTTCCAATTAACATCCAGAGCTCGCACATCTGCAGGAAATATCCAGCCAGATCGCCGGTGATCCCGCCAAAGGTGCGATACGACATGAAACGATAATAGAAAAACATCAGTATGGTGATGCCTGCGACCACAAGTGCTGCAACCGGCTGTATCACACAGCCTGCGGCAATGCAGGCAATAAGCCATACGAACATGATCACCTTCGAGCGATTATTTACAAGGCGTGCGGTATCTGCCAGCATGCCTTCTTTTTTTGCTTTCTGAAATGTAAGTACCGAAAGTCCGGACAAAGCACGTTCCAGCACAAATCCTGCCGCGAACACGCCCATCAACCGCATTGCGTGTGCCGGCGCACCAGACTGTGTCCCGGATTGTATCTCTCTGTTCAGCGCATGCACAACTTCTGCCATGCATCCAAAATAAATCAGGAAATACAGACAGCCGCGGATAATTGCAAACGCCCCGGTATGTGGGTCTTTCAGAATCTGCAGCTTCTCCTCCTTGGACTTATAAGAAGATTTCGCATCCACGGTATCTAGGAATCCATCCATGTGGATGCCGCCTGTGATCAGGATCGGGAATATCGTAAGAAGCGCCGCTGTGAAGACTTCCGACCACTGCAAGAGAAAACCAAAGAGATACCAGATCGCGAACTCACCCGCGCCAATCACAGCCCCAACCAACGGGAACGCGCACATGCTGTACTGCAAGGCTTTCGGATCCCATTTGAAATGCGGCATTGGTATCTTGGAATATGTCGAAAATGCGATTAAGATTGCTTTCATCATGGTTGCTTATCTCCTCTGATCAATTTACTCGAACTTTTTGTTCTTATTTCTCCTACTTGCTATTGTTCCTACATGGGGATTTTTTGATAATTCTAAACTTTTTACCCAATTTTGACTTACCCATTTCTCTGAAATTGGGGATGTTTTTCATATTCCAATTTTCTCCCCAATGATTTCTCATTTTTCTGCATTATGATTGGGGAATTTTCTTCCATTCACAATTTCTACCCAATTCCTACTCTTAACCTTACTTCCCCATTGGGTGATTTTTCTTGACTATGACCGGAATCCCACAGACAACCTCCGTCACGGTTGCTGCCTCCCGTGCGAGTGCACAGTTAATCTCTGCCAGATTCTTCACATACTCCCGCGTGCTTTCATCGTAGGTCAGACTTCCGCCATCGGAGAACACATCATTTGTGACAATCACCAGTTCCTGCACACGCGTAGATAAATCAATGAGCGCCTGTACGATTTTGTTGCTTACAGGGGACATCGTCTCTGCCATATCGGAGCCTGCATTACTATCCGGTTCCAGATACATCTCATTTGCAAGCAGGTTCGACATACATTCAAGCAGCAGCACATCCTGCCGCTTCGCCACAATATGTTCCACATGCCGGTAACATTCGACCGTATCAAACCCTTTGTCGGCACGCATCGCGCGGTGGCGTTCAATCCGCTGCATCGTCTCCGGATCAATCTCCGTCGTATTCCATTTATACGGATACATCGTCGCAATGTAGAGCAGCCGTCCTTCGCCCTGCAAGGACATGGCGAAGCTTTCTGCATACGATGATTTCCCGCTGGCACTTCCGCCATACACAATATGTAACATCGTCTATTTACCTTTCTTTAGAAGCCCATATCCGCAAGGTCACTGCTTGTAGTCGTCCGATCCGGATCATAAGCTAAACTAATGTGCGAAACTGTCAGACTTTCATCAACCTGAACCTGCAGGTCATATGTAGCAAAATTAATAATGTATTGGATCGTATTTCCTGTCTTCAAATATTCCTCCGGCGTCTTATATTTCTCCAGTTCCTGCAATCCGGTAAACGGTTCTTCGTGAAACGTGATAACGCCAAGGTTACTGTCACATGTGTAATATTTCCGGTTATTTTTCTCCTCCAGTTCTCCATATTTCTTGATCTCATCTATATGAAGATACTCGTATACCTGCTCCAGCGAATCCCCGATCTGAATCGGTCCCTTATAATATGTATCATACTCCGGCTGCGATTTATCTATGCTCATGTGGATTCTTCTGTCATTTTCGCTCTCTTTCGAGACAATATACACGGAAGCTCTGTAGTTTCTATCCCCGTCAATCTCATACGGACACATCAGAACCTGCGCCTTCATATTATCAGCATAGTACACAAAATAATCCCTTGTATCATTCACGCTGTTTGCCATGCCAATATTGTTCTCCATCATAATCGCACTCATTCTGTCACCCTCGGACAGCGTATGCTTCATAAATGTAAACTCATCAAATCCAAACGTAATTTCAATCGAATGCGGTCCCGTATCCTTCGAATTCCAATTTTGTCTTACAAATACAACGCCGAGTACGCCAGCCACAATCAGTACTACACCCGCTATAATTATCCATATCCTTCTATGTTTCATGCGTTCCCCCCTATTCTTCCGGCTTTCCATCCCGGCTGTATGCTTCGATTGACAGATCATCAAACGTTCCCATGTTTTTATAGATGGATAATGTCATATCCAAAAGCGGAAATAACATCATTGCGCCGCTGCCTTCGCCCAGACACATTTTGCCATGAATCACTGCCGGAAGTCCAAGCGCGTCCAGTGCCAGCCTGCCACTCGCTTCCTCCGACACATGCGATGCCAGAAGATAATCTACGATCTCGGCATCCATCCGCATCGCAACGAGCGCCGCCACACAGGTGATCGCACCATCCAGCACGACCGGAATCTGATATTGTCTGGCACCTAAGAATACGCCCACCATCCCGGCGATCTCCAGCCCGCCAAGCTCAGCGAGTAGCTGCTTCGCATCGGTCGTTCCCTGCACACGCGCAAGTGCCTGCGTGATCACCTGCACCTTTCTTGCAAGTCCGGCATTATTGAGTCCGGCGCCGCGCCCGGTCACCGTATCCGCTGGCAGATCAAGCAGTGCCGCAAGCAGGGCAGAGGTCGGAGTTGTATTTCCGATTCCCATCTCACCAACCGCTAATATCTCATAGCCTTTTTCTTTACATTCCCGTACAAGCTCTTTTCCTGCTTCAATTGCGCGGTCGCAGATTTCCATCGACATCGCAGGTTCCTTCGCAAGATTCCCGGTTCCAGCCTGTACCTTCCGGTTTATCATATGTCCCATACCGAATGTCGCATCCGGATATGCTTCTCCCCGCATACCGATATCGACGGCATACACATCCACGCCTGCCATCTGCGCCATATAATTGACACCGGAACAGCCGTGTGCAATATTCTCCGCTACGACCTTTGTCACGCTGGCATCGGTCTGCGTCACGCCCTCTGCCACAACGCCGTGATCTGCGCACAGCGTCAGCAGTGCCCGCCGCTTATAATCACCGGGATTCACTGTCCCGGCAATCGCACAAAGTCTGGCAACCATATCCTCGAACACGCCGAGACTGTCGATTGGCTTCGCGATCGCATCCCATTTTTCCTTTGCCTGTGTATAGATTTTCTGCTGTGTCTCGTTCATAATTTCTTACTTCTCCATATCCCGCAGCTCATACAACAGCGCATTGCAGATTGCCGCGGCAATATTGCTACCGCCCTTCCTGCCTCGTGCCACAATATACGGCACAGGTGTCCGCATGATGAGTTCTTTCGCTTCCACCACATTCACGAAGCCAACCGGCACACCAATAATGCCGCATGGATGCAGCTTTCCTTCGTCGATCAGCTCATACAGACGCACCAGCGCGGTCGGTGCATTTCCAATCGCGAAAATAAGCGGCTTGTCTAACATGCACGCCTTCTCCATACTTGCTACTGCCCGCGTGGAACCTTGTTTCTTCGCGATCTCTGCCACGTCGTCATCGCTCATAAAGCAGTAGACCTCACCACCGTATTTCGCAAGTTCTTTCTTGTTGATGCCGGATTTCGCCATCTGCGTATCCGTGACAATACAGGCTCCATTTTTTATCGCCGTATGGAACTGTTCCACTGCCAGCTCAGAAAATGTCAGATTCTTCAAATAATCAAAATCCGCCGACGTATGGATTGCCCGCTTGATAATCGGTGCCTGAAGCGGATCTAATTCAACATTTCCTAGCTCCTCTGTGATAATCTCGAAGCTTCGTTTTTCAATTTCCTGTGGCAGCACCTGCTGTAACTGTATCTCTTCTAACATAATACCCTCTTACTCTTCTCTTCCCTCATTACTAACCAAAAACTATATTATCTATTTTCATCTATTTTCGTTCTCTGTACTATTTAAAAATAGATGATAGAAAAAATTCTCCGCACCCGCGTAATACAGGTGTGGGAATCCGGCGAACGTTCCTTTCTTCTTCACCATACACGAATAGGTCTTCTGCTTGGAAAGGGGCTTCCACGCCAAACAGGCATCGCCACAATCCGTGCTATCCCAGTAGTGAAACTCATGTCCGCGCAAAACCGTATTCACGGCAAATGCATCCGCTTCCTGCGGTGCCAGCTCCACATACCCAAATCGCTGTAGCCGCTCTGTCCGGAATCCTGCACCATCCAAGAAACCGACCATCTCATATACATTTCCCTCTGCATCGGCAAGTGATTTGCCAAGATATAAGAAACCGCCACATTCTGCATGGCACGGCATGCCTGCTTCCAATGCCTGCCAGACAGACGCACGCATCGACTGATTCTCGTACAACTGCTTTGCATAAAGCTCTGGGTAACCGCCGCCAAAGATCAGTGCGTCCACCTCCGACACATGCGCATCTGTCAGCGGAGAAAAGTACACAAGTGTCGCTCCCATATCCTCTAACATGCGCAGATTCTCCCGATAATAAAAGGAAAATGCCGCATCTCTTGCCACGCCAATGCGATAACCGGCTGGGAACTTGCTTTTTTCTGTCTCACCTGTCGCCTTCTGTATCTGCAACATCTCTGCTTGTGCCGCGATCTCCAGAATCCCGTCAATATCAATCGTTTTTCTGGCAGCTTCCGCAACTGTTTCCACCCAGTCTCTCTGCTTCAGCATTTCATCCGGTTGCAGCAGTCCAAGGTGTCTGGATGGTACCGCAAATGATGCATCTTCCGGCAGATATCCAAGCACTGGAATCCCACATTCCGTCTCGATCACATGCTTGATCCGGCTGTAAAACATCGGTGATACACGGTTTAATATCACCCCTACAATCCGGCTGTCCTTCTTATATTCCATAATTCCGCGGATGATCGCCGCAAGCGTGACACTCGCGCCCTTCGCATCCACGATTAGAACGACCGGTGTCTTCGTAACCTTGCTTAATTCATAAGAGCTTGCCATCGTCGTTGTTCCACCAACACCGTCGTAATATCCCATGACGCCTTCCATCACGATCAATTCTGCATCCTTCGTGTCTCGCGCCAGGATGCGTCCAATCGCATCAGCATCCGCAAAGAAGGTATCCAGATTTCCAGTGTCGATTCCGAGCACCGTCCGGTGAAACATCGGATCGATATAATCCGGACCGCATTTATACGCCTGTACCTTTATATTCTGTTTTTTTAATGCTGCCAGCACACCACACGTCACGGTTGTTTTTCCGCTGCCACTCCGTGTCGCTGCGAACATCACGCGTGGGGTATTTACCTGGATATTATTCTTGTGTTGCATTGTTTCTCCCCGACTGTAACTGTACATGTTATACCATTGATTCTTACCAGCTGTTCCTGTCCATTTTCCATACTATTGTTTCTTCTCGGCTGTTTCTGTGCATTTTCTATACTATTGTTTCTTCCGGTCGCTCCTGTGCATTTTCTATACTATTGTTTCTTCCGGTCGCTCCTGTACATTTTCTATCCCATCGTCACGATCCACACCGGATTTTGTGCTTGCATCATATGATACGGGCCAGCTTCGCGGCTGCGCGTCACCGCCATCTGTACCATATTAAAATCCACGTTATGCCGCTTCGCTATGTCTGCCAATGTAAGCATTTCTGCCTGCGTCTCCAATGTGACCGCAGTCAGAACAATGCGTGCGTTCGGATTTTTCGCATAGATCTGATCCATGATCTTGAACAGATTTCCGCCATTTCCTCCGATAAATACATGCGTCGGTGCAGGAAGCGTTGGAATCACTTCCGATGCTTCGCCCGCAAGGATCTCCATATTTCCCACATGAAACTTCTCTCGGTTCGCATGCAACAATTCCACAGCTTCTGGCTTTTTCTCAATCGCATATACCGTTCCCTGCTCTGTCAGGAGTGACAACTCAATGGATACTGAACCCGTTCCCGCTCCTACATCGTAAATGACTGGTGCAGGATTGCTTGTCATGCATTGCCCGCTGTTCTGATCATATTTCACCAGTCCTGTGTCTTCCTGAATTCCAAGCTTTGCGATTACAACCATCCGCACTTCTTCCTTCGTCATCGGCACCTTACCCCGGATAAACATTTCATCTTTGATTCCCGGAGCTAAACGCCTTGGCTGCGGATGATCATTTATAAATATCGCAACCGCCAGCTTATCAAATGTTTCCTCACATAGATTTTTGGCATACTTCTTTGTAATTTTCTCATCAGGATATGACAACCGCTCTCCAACGACTACCGCGATTTCTCCCAATCCCACTTCAGTAAGCCGCTTACAGACCTCTGCCACCTGATTTTCACCGCCAAGCAATGTACCAACCTTCGCATGATGCAGCACCTTCGCTGGAATATTTGCAGAGACGCCATGATTGCTGATAAGCTCTGCATCCTCCCATGCCCAGCCAATTTTGTCAAACAAATACTGAACAGACGAGAGTCCCGGAATATAACAAAGCTCATAAATTGTTTTATCTGCCTGTATCTGTTCGGTTGTTCCTGTCGTGTCATCCACCATATTGCAGACTTTCCCCACAGCCTTCCGCAACATCATGGAAAGCTTCTTCGCGCCAGAATAAAAGCCAATATCCCCGGAGAACACTACCGCAATCGTCTCTCCGACATGATTTTGAATCAGTTCTGCAATTTCTTCTGCCTTATACGCATTATAAAATGTCTGCTCCGCGTCGCGCCCATCTTCTTCACAGAGGCTCTTCCAGATCGCAAGCATGCGGGAAGCACCGATACATACGGTCGCCTGCGATAATGCCTGTACCGCTTCCCGCGTCAGGCAATCCGAATTTCCCGGTCCCATACCGATCAAATATACGATTGTGTGTTCATTATTCCCCATTCTTTTGATTCTCCTTTCTGCCCCTTATCATATCAGACAAATATTTTTCTGCCTGTGCAAGTGACATCACCGGTTCTACCTGCTCCTTCGGACGCCCGATCACAACCAGATGCACTCCCGCGGCAAGCGCAGCCTCACATTTTTCATCGTAGCCGCCGTTCTTCCCACTTGCCTTTGTCACAAGGAAATCAGCATTTGCATAGCGCAAAGTTGCCAGATTCATCTCCAGATCAAAAGGGCCCTGCATGCAGATCAGATGCTTGCCGGTAAATCCCAGTTCCGTACATGTCTCTACCACAGACTGCGCTGGAAGCACACGCGCCGTACAGCGCGATTCATAGTCCGGGATCTGCGTATACAAATGTAATTCTTTGCTGCCTGTCGTAATCAGAATGTTTCCGGTCGCGCCTTTCAGATAATCAACCGCCGCCTGTGTATCCTCAACATAGACACTGTCCGATGCTTCACAGGTATGCATCTCTCGCCGCACGCGAATATACGGAACTTCCACCGCCTTACACGCCTGATAGATATTCTGTGTCACGATCACCGCATACGGATGTGTCGCATCCACACAGAGGTCCGCCTGTACTGCCTGCAGGAATTCCTGCATATCTGCCTGCTCCAGCCGACCCACATGCACCTTGAGCGCGGCATCCTCCGGCAGTACCTGTGCACCATACTCCGATGCCACGCAAACATGGACTTCGATAGTCTGCATTTTCTGCTTCTTGTTTAATTGTATCAGATACTCGGCAAGCTGTCGCCCCTCCGTTGTACCGCCAAATATGACTACTTTCATGCGTTATCTCTTCTATATCCGCGCGGTGTCACCATCGCGTCACCAACTTTTCGTGTCTGGGAATTTCCGATAAATACTGTCGTGAACATATCCACCTGCGTCTCCAGTAACTCATCCAATGTCAGAATTCGTTTTTCTTCGCCATCGCGCCCGATATTCCGCGTGATTCCACAGATTGTATCTCCAGATTTTTTCTGTAACAGAATCTGACACGCTTTCTGCAGATAATCATGTCGTTTGTGACTGGACGGATTGTACAGACAGATTGCGAAATCACCCTCAGCGGCTGCCGCAAGACGCCGCTCTATCAGCTCCCACGGTGTCAGCAAATCACTCAGACTGATCACTGTAAAATCATGCCCAAGTGGCGCGCCAAGCAATGCCGCACCGGATAATGCTGCCGTCACGCCCGGAATCACATGTACATCCACCTCCGGAAATTCTGTTGCCAGCTCCAATGTGATTCCTGCCATGCCATATACGCCAGCGTCACCACTACAGACAAGCGCTGTCTTCTTTCCGCCTGCCGCAGTTTCCAGTGCCAGCCGACATCGTTCTACCTCCTGCCTCATACCATTCACCAGATATTCCTTATCCGGGTAATACGGTTTCAGCAAATCAATGTACACCTTATATCCCGCAATCACTTCGCAGGCTTCCACGACGTCGATTGCTTCCTGCGTCATCTTCTGTCTCGCGCCGGGGCCAAGCCCGACAATATACAATTCCTTCTTACTATCTGCGCTCATATTTCTCTCCGTTATTGCTCTATATTTCTATGTTATAGCTTCCGGTTTGGGTTTTTTCGCTTGTTTTTCGACTTCCAAACCCACCGCGTGGGTTTTTCTGCTTACTTTCCACTCGCTACACCCACATACGCCAGTGCTACCGTCACGCCATCCTGCGCCTGCTTGCGAAGCAACAGCTCTCCATCATTCGCGCCATGCTCGCTTGCATATTTCACTGCACTGCGCTCACAAACATTATCCACGCCTGTCACGCCTGTCACGAACTCGGATGCGGAAAACGTTCCCGACACCGCCTGCAATTCTTCTGCCGTATATGTCTCAAATGGCACTTTCCGCGTCTCGCAGAATTCAAGCAATCCAGCCTCTTCCTTCTTCAAATCGATGCTTGCCACCGCACATAACGCTTCCATCCGCAAGCCTGCTTTCGCAAATGCATCCTGCACCGCATGCTCGATTTTATCCGAAGATGTTCCCTTCTTGCATCCAATTCCTGCTACGATGCAGAGTGGAACAAGCTGCAACATTTTCTCATCTGGCAGGATATCTCGTGGAGTTACAATAACCTGATACGAACCTATCTTTAATCTCCGAACATCGATTCTATTCCCGCATGCGTTCTTCTCTTCTTCCTGCGAAACCTCTGCTTCATCCACCCACACAGGCTTCGCCCCGGTCGCCAGCACCTCTGCGCTGATTGCCTTCGCCTTCGCCCAGTCCGTCACAACTAAATTATGTTCCCGCGCATAATCATCGATAGAAAACTGTCCTTCCACGTCCGTCGCCGTCGTAATAACCGGTGTTGCCCACATCACATCCGCCAGCATCTGTGTGAGTGCATTTGCCCCGCCGGCATGCCCGCTCACCAACGATATCACGTGTTTGCTGCATTCGTCCATGCACACGATTGCTGGATCTTTGGATTTGTGTGTCAGGTGTTCCGCTACACTCCGTACCGCGATTCCACTTGCTGTTACGAACACGATAGCGTCCACCTGTTCAAAATATTCGTCAACACATGCCTTCACTGTTTCCTTCATTGAAACCTCTGGAAGCGCCTCGCATTTTACCTTCGCAATAATTTCTGCACCGGAAATATTTTCCAGCTTCTTCGCCAATTTTTGCATTGTTGCATACCCACGCACACTGCATGTGATAAGCAGCACGCGGCGGATCCCTGCCGGAAGGGCAATCTCCGTCGCACCGCGGTATTCCGTTGCAAATGCTGCGTCATAGAGCTTTGATTTCTCATAGATACTTCCAAGTGCCGGAGATACGATGATCAGTGCCGTCTTCGTAATTCCCGCAGCTTCCATATCTTCCGGAAGCTTTGCCAGTGTCGTGCGGATGATTTTCTCTTCCGGCCACGTTGCCTTATACACGACAGCAACCGGCGTATCCTCTGCATATCCACCGATCAAAAGCTCCTGCCGTACCTTTCTTGCAAGCCCGGACGACAGATACAACACTAGACTGGCGCGATGTGCCGCCAGACTCCGCAGATTTTCCTTCTCCGGCACAGGAGTTTTCCCTTCCGCTCTTGTCAGAATCAATGTCTGCGTCACATCCGGCAACGTATACTCACACGCCAGCGATGCCGCAGCACCGAACACCGCACTCACACCCGGACATACATCATATTTGATTCCGTATTCATCCAGCAGATCCATCTGCTCGCGGATTGCCCCATACACGGACGGATCTCCCGTATGCAGGCGCACCGTCCCTTTACCTGCTGCCTCTGCTTCCCGCATCACATCCACAACCGCATCGAGTGTCATATGCGCACTGTTATAGATCTTGCAATCCGCCTTTGCATAGGAAAGCAGCTCTGGATTTACAAGCGAACCCGCATAGATAATCACGTCCGCTTCCTTGATTCGATTCATGCCCCGCACAGTGATCAGATCACACGCACCGGGACCCGCTCCTACAAAATGTACCATTTATTTAACTCTCTTTCCGCATCACTCGTCTGCCCCAGATATCCATACTTCTCCGAAAATACAATAACTCCAAACCGCATCGTATCGCCGACTCTGCCTGCGACATGCTTCTCGATCGCCGCAAGGATACTCTGCATCACCACTTCCCGCAAGCCTTCTCGTTCCAACACATCCAACATCCGATCGGTATTGATACAGTCGTAGATTTCCTGTACCACCTTCGCTTCGGCGCCCGCCATCGCTGCATGCACCGCGAAGATTTCTCCTCGTCCATCTGCCACCTTGGAATGTGTGTTGAAAATTCCTGCCGCCAGCTTCACCAGCTTTCCGATATTTCCAACCAGCAAGAAATCCTTCATGCCATATGAGATTGCAAGGTCAATCGTATCACCGATATAATTGCTTGACTTGACGCTCTTTGTCAGATCAAGTTTCAAATATTCAGACGCATACGCCTGTCCATAGTTTCCCGGTGTGACTAATATTTTCTCTTCGCCGACCGCATGCAACTGCCGGATCTCCGTCTCGATCGTTGCCACAATCGCCTGCTCACTCATCGGCTCTAAGATTCCGCTTGTTCCTAGCACCGACAGTCCGCCCTCGATGCCAAGCTTCGGGTTAAATGTGCGCTTCGCCAGAGCCTCGCCCTCTGGCATCCAAACCGTGATGTGCAATGGCTCACTGACATTTGCTTTCTCGCACACATCTGCCACCGCCGCAAATATCATCTGCCGCGGTACACGATTAATTGCCGCCTGTCCGACTGCCTGTTCCAGGCCTTCTTTCGTGACACGCCCGATGCCGATTCCTCCATCTAATGTCAGATACGGAAATGATTCGCTGGTAAATGCGCAGGACCTGTCTTGGCTTCCATCTATCTGCTCTCGCACACGCTGCTTCGCATACGCCACCGTCACACAGACATCCGTGCCGTTTGTCACATCCGGATCATCGCCGCTGTCCTTCACAACCTTATAGCTTACCCTGTCTGCATCCGCCTCCAATAGATACACCGGAACGGAAACCGTCATCCCCTTCGGCGTGCGCAAGGTTACCGCATGGCTTTCTACCCCAAGCAGAAGCTGTATCGCTGCTGCCTGTGCCGCCGCTGCACTACACGTTCCGGTCGTAATGCCCAGCCGGAGCTTTTTTTGATTTTTGATCACATATTCTTCCATACGCATTTCCAATCTGTAAAATCTTCTTTATTTATACCATTTCATACGGAAATTGTAAATTTATTTCCGTTCCCGCTATGCACCTCTATTTTCAATCCTGGTTTTTCTGCTTACTTTCTTCCTCTCTCGCCCATCGCATGGGCTCCGGTCATATGTTCTCTTTCGCGCTCACTTCACTATACCACATGATTTACTTCCGAAAAAAGAGCAGGACTTCCATCCTGCTCTCATGTGTATGAATTGCACAATTAACTATTTTTCTTTTCTTCTTCGGATCATACCTGTGATACCGACGCCTGCGCCAAGCATAAGCGTAATCATAATCGCTATCGGATATGCATCTCCGGTGGAAACCGTTTTATCCGTTTTCTTGCTTGTCTCTGTTGTCTTCGGGGCACCTGCCTGTGTAGTTGCTCCATCCGGCTGTTCCACGAATGTCTGCTGTGTGGTTGCCTGCTCACCTGTCGTCTGATTTTCTGTTGTTGTCGTTCCTTCTGTCGTCGTCTGCTCGCCTGTTGTGGATGGAGCCACGCCCTTTGCAACAACCACCTTGGTAGATGGCGATGCATAGTAATTGTTTGTTTCCTTATATCTTACGTAATAATCGCCATCGGAAAGCTGCGTCAGCGTCGTGCCTGTGCAGGCGGTCCAGCTTGTCTGATCAACACTATATTCCATCGTCGTTGCCAGATTGGCAATCTGACCATCATTTTTTCCATCAATTGTTTCTGCCGTCGGTGTCAATCCCGTCGGTGCATTCTGATTTGCCTTTTGGATGGTGAATTTTTTCACAATTTGTCCATGTAAACTATTTATTCCGTCGATTGTGACACTCGCTGTTCCCGCATTTTTGTTATCGGCATAAGTCAGTGTATAGCTTGTGTTCTCTGTCAGTGTCTGTCCGTCATAGGTTACTGTCACGGCAGGTTTTTTTTCATTGCCATCATAGACATATGTATCCGGATTGAGTGTAACGGTAAGTTGTGAATCGGTGAGCCTGCGATAACGAAGTACATAATTGCTTGCCTCATTCCTCTGTTGGTCAAAGATTCTTGTTCCCTTTGCATTAAAACGATACCCTTCTGGCAGAAATTCTTTTACATCTAAACCATTCGCGACATTACCATAATTATTGATATATGCATTTGTTCCAACCTCAAACACACAACTTTCCTGCATTGTTAGCTTCTCAAGCCAGCAATAATCACCAACCATATCCACCTGACTTGTTCCTTCCAATGCAACACCACCATTAGTACCCCAGTAAAGATGTGATATCGTTAGTTTTACATCATTCAATGTCAACACTGGATCATTTCCAACATTTGCATTATCAATTTCCGCTGACATACTTCCATTTTTTATCGTCAATGCATTCATAGTGGAAATCTGTGTAATCGTCAAATTCTTGTCATTCAGATCAATCGTAAGATTTTTGTTTCCAATATCAACAGAACAGGTCTCCGTTGCGTCTGCCAGCATCTTGATTGTATAATTATTATATACATTTCTCGCCGCTACTTCAAACGTTGTATATCCCGCTATCTTCATTCCAGTCTCATCCAATACCTCTGCCACTTCTACCGCAGCCTTGACCGGCACAACCTTCGTCCCTCCGCTTATCGAAAAAATTGTGGCTGCTGCGATTACAACTGCCATCACCTTCCGCATTAACTTCTCTCTTACTTTCATTTTCTCTCCTCCTACTACCTAGGACTTTCCTGTCCTAAATATTATCCTCTTTACATTTTTTTCATTCTTTTTCTTTACCATACCTTTGGGGGGCACGTCAACCCTTTTGGGACGAAATGCATTTTTCTGGGACGAAATGTCATTTTGATACATAGATTCCTATATAAAATTGTGTTACAATGTTAAAAATTACAATTTAACCATTCATCAGAGAGGAAATGAATATGAACCTTGCCATCGTGGATGACAATCCGGAAGAATTACAGAAATTATATAAAACCATTATGGATTACAGCCGCACGCACGATGTTGCAATCGCCTGTGACTGCTTCGCGACATCTGCCGCATTTCTTTCCGCCTGCGCACAGATCTCATATTCTTTTGTTATCTTTGATATTTATTTACAGGATACAACCGGAATTGATCTGGCGGCAGAATTCCGCAGGATTGCTCCCCGGACACCTATCGTGTTCCTGACCAGCAGTCCGGAACATCGGGCAGATGCATTCCGGGTGCATGCATTTGATTATCTCGAAAAACCCGTAACCGGGGAGATGATCGCCCGGCTGTTCGACGAGCTGGCGATCACGCAGGAAGAAGAGACTGACACACAGGCATTTTCAATCTCGATAGACCGGAAGCAGATTCCGGTTTTATATTCTGACATCCGCTATATCACCTCGGATTCCAACTATCTGCAGATTCAGGGGCGCGATGTGTTCCGTTGCCGCATGCCATTTCGCGAAGCCGCATCCATCCTCACACAGGACGAACGGTTTCTGACCATCAACCGGGGGATACTCATCAACCTGGACTATGTGCAGCATATGGAGAACGCTTCCTGCACCATGTGCGACTCCACAACATTTTCGATTCATAGGAAAAATGCAGCCGCCATCACACAGGCTTATATCTCTCACCAGTTTAAGCGGCGCACGAAGGCATTGACGAAAGGAGGACTCTCATGAATTTCTGGAACCTCGTTTACAGAGCCGCCGAATACGGCATTATCCTCCCCGGCATCTTTCTTTGCATCATCCCTGTTGCGGACTGGCTCATCATTCCCCAGAGAAAGCTCTATCCGGTGCTGCTGCCATGCATGGTTGCAGTCTGTTTTGTGCTGGCATGGTTGGACTCTTCCGGCTCCTACTACACAAACATATTCTTCTTCCCTCTGCTCGGCATCTGTCTGATTGCGTATTTTTTGACTGTAAAACTGGAAAAGTTGAAATTACTTTACATGTTTTTATGTGCAACCGCTGCGTTATCCTTCGGCTGCATCATGAACTATTACATCATCGCGCGGATCGATCCGCATTCCAACATACATGACGACTCCGTGCCCGGTCTGATCATACAATATGCGGTCAGTCTCCTCATTATGTCTGTGTTGCTCCGCATGCGGCACAAATACCGATGGCTGTTTGAGAATTTCAACACGACATTATTCTGGAGAATCGCATGGATGATTCCTGCAATCATCTCCTTTTGCAACATCTATATGATTCCGATTGATTATGCCAACATCCGCGTCGGGCGGATCTTCCAGATTGCAATGGTGATCGAAGGTGTGCTGTTCCTGTTCTTCATGCTGTTCCAGTCCCTGTTGTACATCATCGCCGTCACGACCTCCCGGAAGATCGAAGCAGATTCCACCGCCCTGATGTACCAGCTTCAGGCAGACCAGTATGAGAAAATGCAGGCGTATCTGGATGAGACACGCCGTATCCGGCATGATTTCAAGCATACGATTGCAGTATTGAACGAACTTTCCCAGACCGGCCAATATGAGAAATTACAGGAATATATCTCCAACTATTCTTCCGAGATATCGAATGTACAGGCACCTGCCACCTATTGTGACAACCCCGTGGTCAACGCAACGATTCATTATTATATTGATATCGCCCAAAGCTATAGCATCCGGACGAAACTGCAGGTTGTTATTCCAAAGGAGATAGCGATTTCGGATATTGACCTGTGCCTGATCTTCGGCAATCTGCTTGATAATGCAGTCACCGCATGCCGCCATGTCCGGGCCGATGCCCGTTTCATCCGCTTATCCGCGGATCTCGACACTCCGGGGCACCTGTATATCACAATGGTAAACAGCTTCGACGGCAATGTCTGCACACGGAACGGAAAATACATCTCCACGAAGGAGCGTAAAAGTGGTATCGGTCTTGCCTCGATTCAGGCAACGACACAAAAATATCACGGTTCCTCGAATTTTTATACCGAACAACATGAATTTATCTCGAATATCATGTTAAAACTAAAGGAAAATGAAACGGAGTAGTTTTATGAATATCACAGTTATCTTCACAGGCGGCACGATTGGTTCGTCTGTACAGCAGAACTTTGTCTCCACTGATACACAAATGCCATATCGACTGCTGGCAATGTACGAGACCGAGCAAAAGAAAAAAGGAGCAGCCATCCCGCACTTTCAGACGGAAGCTCCTTATACAACCCTGAGTGAGTATATGGATGGTTCGCATCTGAACCTGCTTATCTCCTGCATCCGGGAGCAGCTCGCAAAGGATATTGACGGCATCATTGTGACGCATGGCACGGATACGCTTCCTTTTACCGCCGCGGCGCTTGGTATGTGCTTTGCCTATGCAAAGGTTCCAATCCTGCTCGTGTCAAGCAATTATATCTTAGATGATCCGCGTGCAAATGGACTGACGAACTTTACCGCTGCCGTTGATTATATCACTTCCCCAACTTTGCCAACAGCCGTCGGCATCGCCTACTGTAACACCGGAAGTACGCCGAAGATCTACAATGCGCTCGGTATCTACAACCATTATCCGTTTGACGATAGCTTGTACGAACGTCCATATAACGAATATGCGGATGCAGTTGCACCTGTCCTTCAGGAGTTTTCCGACCTGCGGCAAACATCCGTCCACTTCGATACATCCTGCCCAGTATGCTTCTTCCAGTCTATGCCGGGTATGCAGTATTATCTGCCGGACAATGCATGCGTAGTGTTGATCCACGCTTACCACTCCGGTACGATCAATACGAAAAATCCATCTCTGCTTGCACTCGCCGAACAGGCGGCACAAAAAAAGATCCCGGTCTATCTGACCGGAATCTCTGCATATTCTACTGATTATGACAGCAAAGAGGTATACGAATCTCTTGGGATCATCCCGCTTCCAGAATACAGTCCGCTTGTTGCGTATATGTATCTGTGGTACAAACACAGCCAAAAACGCTGATTATTTTCCCTGCAGGAAATCCTGCATCTTCTGCAGGTTAGCTGCCATCAGATCATATCCATTCTGATAGAATGCTTCCTGCTTTTCTTTATCCTGCTCAAACTTGCTGATGCTGTCTAACTCCGGACGGAACACGAGAAGCTTTCCTTCCTTCTCGTATCGGTCGATCCTGTCTAACTGCTTCGCATACATCTCACGTCTGCGCATCAACGTATCATAAAATGCCGGATATTTCTTCTTATAGGTACGCATCAGCACGCGGATCTTTCCATAGTTTGTCGGTGCTTCCTCTGGCTTTCTTGTCAAAATACAGACAACCCGGTCACATCCAACCTCAAATGCACGCTTCACCGGAATCGAATCAGCCAGACTTCCATCCATATAATGGAATCCATCTAATTCAACCGGATTGCACAGCACAGGAACTGAACACGATGCCTTGACTGCCGTCAGCATGCGCTTCTCATCCTCTGTCTTTGCGATATATTCGGCTTTTCCAGTCTCGCAGTTTGTCACTACGAGCTCTACCTCCGATGGTGACGCAATGAACTTCTCAAAGTCAAATGGATACTGCTTATGCGAAAACTCCATCACCATACGATCTAAATCAAGCATCTTCTTGCTTTTACGCATCTGCTTGACACCATAATATGCATTTTCACCGCTTGCGGTAATCGTCCATTTGGTACGACCCTTTTGCCCTGCCAGATAATTAACCGCGTTTCCAGCGCCGGCAGATACTCCTACCACATAATCAAATACTATCTGATTATCCATCAGGCAATCCAAAGCTCCCGCGGTAAAAAGCCCACGGAACGCACCGCCCTCTAATACAATACCTGTCTTCACGTTTTCATCTCCTCGGGTCTGCTTCTTTTAATTCGTCAAGCTTCTCCTGAATTCTCTTCTTTACCAATTCGCATACATCATACTTCCGCAATTTTCCATATTCTTCATATGGAATTGGCGGCAGGAAATATACCTGTGTCCGAACCTTCTCAAAGGTATTCGTATCCATCGACCTCCACGAATCGTAGATCACAACTGGAACCATTGGTGTCTTGGATTTTAACGAACACGAGAAACACCCGGACTTAAATTCCTGTAACTCATTTTTATTATCCGTATAACCGCCCTCTGGGAAAATCAAATATGGTTTTCCATCCTTCACACGCTCGGCAATCGTCTTGAGTGCTCCGATCTGCTGCTTCGGATCCTCAAAGGAAATCGTGGTTCCCTCCACCAGTCCACAAACCTGTCTTGCCACCAGACGATCTGCGGATTTCTCTTCCCACAACATCGCACATGGCTTCGGATGTGCCAGCATGATACCAAGTGCATCGTATTTCCCCTGATGGTTGGCATACATGATGTAGCCACCATCCTGTGGCAGATTCTCCCTGCCAAATACATCCGTCTTGGTACGGGCGCGTCTGCGCATATGATTCTCGATCTTCATCGCAAAATCATACCGCTGCTGTTCGGTGTATTTTTCTTTGTGTTTTATCATATAATTCGCACGCGGAATATGCGTGGCAACGAACAACGGACTCGTTGCAACAACGAATTTAAATCTCAAATTTTTCAATCTACCTCAACCCCTATATCCCCATGCCATCCTGCATAGTTCTGTGTCTGCCTGCAACCTGGAGCTATCACAACATCTTCTTCTTTCGCAGCACAATTGTCACTACAATACAGATGACAAGTGTAAGCACACATATAATCATAAATCCCCATGGTTCCTTTGAAAACGGCATACCGTTGCCATTTACATTCATACCATATAATCCCGATATAATCGTCGGTATGGACATGACGATCGTAATCGCAGCCAACAGCTTCATGATGTTGTTCAGACGGTTATCAATGAATGTTGACATCAATTCCCGTGTACCCTTTAAGATATCCCGGTAGATCTGCGTCATCTCTATCGCCTGCAGATTCTCGACAATCACATCATCCAGCAATTCCTGATCCTCCGGGAATTTCCGGATTCCGCTATACCGTGTCAGACGGTCCACGACCATCCGGTTCGCACGCAATGATGTATCAAAATACACCAGGTTGGATTCCATCTCATGCAGGTTGACGATATCGGCATCCTCCGTTGCGCCTCCCATACGTTCCTCCATCTCAAGTCTGCGCCGGTCAATAATCCGAAGATACGACTGATATAACATGCTCGTCCGGTACATAATCTGATAGGTAAAACGCACCTGCTTCTTCGTGGTAAAATCTCGTATATTATTGACAATAAAATGCTTGAGCACCGGTGTCTCCGCCGAACACACCGTGATAATTGCATCGTCCGTCCATACAACCCCCAGCGGGATGGTTGTATATGCCTCCTGGTTGTGCCGGATCTCAACCGAAGGAATATCGAATAATATCAAAACATAATCATCGTTGACATCCACACGGGATGACTCCTCATCGTCCAGTGCAGCCCGGATATCTGCGAGATCCACATTATATCTTCTTGCAATCTCGAGACTCTCGTCCTGCGTCGGCGCTGTCAGATTGATCCATGTACCAGGCATAAACTCATCAATCTGTCTGAATTTTCCATTCTCTGTAATGTACTTACTGATCATATCCTTCTCGCCTCATTGTCTCCCTTTTTCATGGCAAAAGCCTCACTGTCACATATTTTATCACGACTTTTCCAATTCGGAAACCCCTAAATATATTTCTTTAAATAAATATTCACTCTGCCCTTTCGCGTCTCACTTCCGGCACCGCAATACCGGAACTTTCCGTACCCGCGGACCGAGAAACTATCGCCATCTTTTAAGACCAGACTGTTGCGTTCCTCAATTCTGCCGTTCCGTGTGACTTTCTTCGCCCGGAATATATCCAGCGTCTCGTTGCGGGAGCATTTCGTGACGGCTGCAACGATGGCATCAAACCTCGGTGCACTGACGATCACGTGTATATCCTCAAGTACAGGCTTCAGATCCTCGATCTCACCCTCCACGAGAGAGGTTTTCACGTTCGTATGTTTTATCTTTGTCAGTTGCTCCATAATATATGCAGCGATATTCTCCTGACAGAAAATATATGCCCGCTTTCCATCCTTTACCAGAATGTCACCGAGCACAGACCGTTCAATCCCCAGATTCATAAGCGCGCCGAGAAAATCGCGATGACTCAGATCCTCAGCGAATTTGTCCAGTAATGGTTCTACCAGAATAATCGAGATGGGGAACACGCCCGCATACCCAAACAATTCTTCCGAGCCAAACTGCACCATCTGCCGTTCGCACTCCGGCGTTCCGCCGAAGCAGGTCATCCCCACAAAGGAGAAATCCGCCTGCTTCTCATAGACCACTGCAAGCTCTGCAGGTGTCAGGAATCCGGTGTATGTATAAATATTTTGCCTGTATGCGCGCTTCGCCAGGTCCTGCAAACGCGCAATCAATACCTGTTCTTCATTCATAATTCTATCTTACCTGTCACCACGCATAACCATGATGACCTGCACAGCATCCACGTCGCTCACCCGCAATCGTTCTGTCACGTTCAACTAGCCAAGAATCGCCTTATCGTTCGCGAATTCTTCGCCGCTTGCCTCTTCAAACTTGTGAAGCAGATCTGCAACGGTCAGCTTCTTCTTCTCTTCACCACGGATATCGAGAATGATATTGCCATCCATCATCATGATCAGCCGGTTTCCGTGTGCGATTGCATCCTTCATATTATGTGTGATCATCAACGTGGTCAGATTATCGCGGTTGACGATCATATCGGTCGTCTGCAATACCTTCGCCGCAGTCTTCGGATCAAGAGCGGCTGTATGCTCATCGAGGAGCAGGAGCTTCGGCTTCTTCAGGGTTGCCATCAGCAGTGTGAGTGCCTGTCTCTGACCACCGGACAGAAGTCCTACCTTCGATGTCATACGGTCTTCCAAACCAAGTCCCAGTGTAGCCAGCATCTCACGATACTTTGCATGCTCCTTCTTCGTGATTCCGGCTTTCAAAGTACGGCTGTCTCCCCGGCGGAGTGCCAGTGCCAGATTCTCCTGAATCTCCATTGTCGCTGCTGTTCCGGTCATTGGATCCTGGAACACACGGCCGAGATATTTGGCACGCTTATATTCCGGAAGCTTTGTTACATCGGCATCCCCAATCAGGATCTGTCCCTGATCGACCGGCCATACACCGGCGATTGCATTTAACATCGTAGACTTACCGGCCCCGTTTCCACCGATGACGGTTACGAAATCGCCATCCTCCAGCGTCAGATTCAGTCCTCTTAATGCCATTTTCTCATTGACCGTTCCCGCATTGAAGGTCTTATAAATATTCTTCAGCTCTAACATAGTATTTACGCCTCCTTCTTCTCTGCGGTTGCCGCAAGCTTCTTACCCTTGTTGAAATGTTTTCCCTTCCAATAAGGCACTGCAAGGAATACTGCTACGATCAAAGCCTGGAACAGCTTCAACAAATCCGTATCGACGCCGAGCCAGATAACGATCTGCAATACGATGAAATAAATCACTCCACCGATACCAACCGACAGAAGCTTCAATGCGAAGTTCTTGAAGATACGGCTGAATATTGCCTCACCGATGATAACCGATGCCAGACCGATTACGATCGCACCTTTACCCATATTGATATCTGCAAATCCCTGATACTGTCCAAGACATGCACTTGCAAATGCAACCAGACCATTCGAGATCATCAATCCGAGTACCTTGTTGAAGTTCGTGTTAATACCCTGCGCACGTGCCATATTCTCATTACAACCCGTTGCACGAAGCGAACTACCAAGCTCTGTACCGAAGAACCAGTACAAAATTCCGATGACAACAATCATAAATAGAAATACGACAAAAATGGAATTCTTATAGAATGCAACCCTCTTTATGTAACGCAGAGAAACTGCCAGATCATATTTGTCCACATTGATCGGCTGATTTGCCTTTCCCATGATCTTCAGGTTCACTCCCCACAGACCAAGCTGTGTCAGAATACCTGCTAAGATCGCCGGAATTCCCATCGTCGTGTGAAACAAACCGGTTACAAGTCCCACGAGCATACCGGCAAGTGTCGCGATCGCCATCGCGGCTGCTACATGATACCCTTTCTGCATCAACATAATACATACGGCTGCGCCGGTACACATCGTTCCATCGACGGACAAATCGGCGATGTCCAGAATCCGGAACGTAATGTACACGCCAATCGCCATAATACCCCAGATCAGACCCTGGGCAATCGCGCCTGGCATGGCATTGAATAAAGCACTTACATCCATTTCTTTCTCTCCTTTATTTCTTCATTAACAAAAGTCGGGTAGAAAAACTCTACCCGACTACTATACTATAATAATACAACAAAAATCAAGTAAATACGCTTGTTTTCGCTATTCTTTTCGATTACTCGTTTGTGATTGCTTCGTAATCATCTGGTACGCTGATACCGAGTTCGTCACAGATATCCTTGTTGTACTTCTTTGTAAACTGTGGTGCATACTCGATTGGCATCTCTTCTACCTTAGACTCACCCTTCAGGATCTTGGCTGCCATCTTACCAGTTGCGACACCCAGATCATAGTAGCTGATAGAAAGTGTTGCAACACCACAACCCTTACAGATACCTTCCTCGCCGGCAACTACAGGAGTCTTTGCTGGCATACAGATATTCTTGATGATCTCTGTATTAGCTGCGACTGTGTTATCTGTTGGAACGTAGATCACATCACTTGCATTGGCTGCAGATGTTGTGACTGTTGAAAGGTCATTGGAATCGGAGAATGAATAATACTCACATGTATATCCAAGCTTCTCCAGAGCTGCCTTGACTGTATCTACCTGATACTGGGAGTTTGCCTCTGCTGAACAGTACAGAAGTCCGACTGTCTTTGCATCTGGGAACAGCTCCTTGATCATATCTGCCTGACTCTCCAGTGGTGCAAGGTCAGATGTACCAGAAATATTTCTACCAACGGTACCATTGAAATCAGAAAGCTCGAGTGCAACACCATATTCTGTTACAGATGTACCAAGAATCGGAATCGTGTCTGTACCGGCTGCGGCTGCCTGTAATGCAGGCGTTGCATTTGCAAGGATCAGATCTACATCGCTGCTCACAAAACCATTGATGATCGTCGCACATGTATTAGCATCACCCTGTGCGTTCTGCTCATCAAACTTGATTCCGTCTTCACCAAACTCTTCTACCAAAGCATCCTTAAAGCCCTTTGTTGCGGCATCGAGTGCCTCATGCTGTACTAACTGACAGATACCTACCGTATAAGTATCATCCTTCTTGCCGCCACAGGCGCAAAGGGAAAGTGTCATTGCAGCAACAGATGCAACTGCAAGTAATTTCTTTAATTTTCTCATGATTCTCTTCCTCCTCGACGATATGCATGTCTTCGCTGCATATCCATTTTCTTTACTCATTTATTGCTCTAACGGGTTAATGATTTAGTGTAATAAAGTATTACAGTAACAGATTAAACCACGATTATTTAAAAATGTCAAGTTTTTGTAACCTTTTCGTCCGCCCACGTGTATAATCTGTGAAAGGCCTTTTGAAACAGACGGAGGATGTGACTATGAAGATACCAATACGGATACTGATGGAACGCTATCAGAATCATTTATACCGGATTGCATTCAGTATCTGTCAGAACCGCGAAGACGCAGAAGATGTCGTGCAGGACACCTTCCTGCAATATCATATTCTGAAGAAAGAATTTGAAGACGAAACCCATATCCGTGCATGGCTGATGCGGGTTGCAATCAACAAATCCAGGAATATCGTTCGCGCCTTCTGGCGGAAACACCGGCAATCCTTAGAAAGCTATATGGAGGAGCTGGATTTCCCAGATACTGAAAGCAGTACCCTGTTCGAGGCAGTGCTGCGGCTCCCGGAGAAACAGCGCACCGTCATTCATCTCTTCTATTATGAAGATTACACGATCAAGGAAATCGCAGAAATACTGCATGTAAGCGAGAGCAACGTCAAGGTTCGCTTAAACCGTGGACGCGCCGCTCTTCGAGAAGAAATCAAGGAGGATTGGAACTATGACGAATCATGAAAAATATAAGCAGGCATTTGACTGCCTGACGACCGACGCAGAAATCAACTTAAACCCGGCATCCATCCGGCGCAGCCGGACAACCCGTGTGGTTCGGCGCATGTGCTACACTGCTGCATGTCTGGTCATGATGTTTGCCGCATCGAACGGCATATGTTACGCGGCGACCGGGAAATCTCTTGTGCACACAATCATTGTTATGGCAGATGGCTCGAATGTGGAGATCTCCGAGGACGACAACTCGGTTACATTTACCATCGAAAAAACAGGAGATCTTTCTTACACGACTGCCGAGAACGGACGCCTGTATCTAAATCTGAATGATGAGAAAACAGACATCACCGATCAGTGCAGCGACACAGACTATTTCCGGAAGGATTACACCGATTCCGAAGGAAATAAGCATGTGCTCATCGCAGGCGGAACCGTGGAAAGCTACGGCTGGGCAGAGTATATCTTCAATGCAGAGGGAAAATATATTTTCAACACGATGAATATCCCAACTGACGAGGCGAATCCGGATGAGACGCCTGTATGGTTTGCGAAAGCTGAAAAAGACCTTGGAGTTGACGCAGACGCTCTGTTAGAGCAGGGCGGTTCCTACAAAATAGATGAAACCGGCATCGAACAGACCGAAACCGTGACAGAATCTGCACAATAATTGATTTTGCCGTTGCAACTACCCCCTGTATCCGCTATAATCAAAGTAGACTGTTGTGCAAAATATGCAAATTATCATGCATTTTTTGTACGAATTGATTAGCAACAGGGGGTAATTTTAATGATAGCTGGAAAAGAAGAAATCGAACGCCAGAAAGTATTCGGTCGTGACCACTTTGTATATGAAGAAAATTCCTACTTTATCGATGTCAACGATGACTCCGAGCGTATGTGGTTCCAGAACCGGATTGGTGTACCAAATTATAAATGGTTTCAGGAAGGTACGGGCGACAAGCACTGGGTTCTCTACAATCCGATCTGTTTTATGCCTACCAAGAACTGGAATGGAAAAAAGATTCTGAAATTTAACTACCGTGAATTCAAGGGTGGACGTCTGGAGGTTCCGATCAATGCAAGTAGCTGCTGTGGTATGTTCTCCTGGGTAACGCTCCCGGAAGGCTTCCAGATCGGCGGACTGTTCAACACGCGTGGCATCAAGGACATGAACCTGATGTTTGCAGGCTGTGTTATGCCGAAGGGCTTCTCGCTCGGTGACCATTTCCACACGAAGGAAGTCGAGGATATGCGATACATGTTTTACCAGAGTTCTGTATCCGAGGCATTTGATTTCGGTAAGATCTTTGATACATCGCATGTCATGAACATGGAGTATATGTTCTCTGAGTGCCGTATCCCGGATGGACTGAAATTCCCGGAGCGGTTCCTGACTGCACAGGTGACAAATATGGATCACATGTTCTACGAGAGTGTGTTCCTTGGGAAAGCGGATTTTGGAGACGGCTTTGTTGTATCGCCGGGCACGAACACGAACGATATGTTCACGGACTGCATGTTCGGGGACGAGAAGATTGATAACAAGTACAACCAGGATTTCAACTATGTGAAGTCCAGATTAAGTTGACGGAATTTGCATTTATATAACTAAAAAGAAACCACATGGATACATTCTACGCAGACGCGCTCCCGCTCGGTTCAGCACGTAGCGGTACTAAATTCGCGCTTCGCACTCATTAAGTGCCGACGTGCTTCAACGGTCTGCTTTAGAATTGTATCCATGTGGTTTCTTTATTTACTTTATTGGCTCTGCAAATTCCTTACACTCTACCTCAATCTTACAAAAGCGAAAGAAACACACCTGTCAACTGCATAGATATCCAGATCGGATTCGAGTAATATACATATGTTTAGAACTTCTTAGTTTCAATACATCGTATTTACTCGAACCGATACTGGATATATGCAATTGATATGGTGTGTTTCGTTTATTTCACATATTTCCGGTAGAACGTATCGAGTTCGAGCGGCTTATCGTAGTAGTAGCCCTGGATACATTCGACACCTGCGTTTCGTACGATGGAGAGTGCTTCCACTTTCTCGACACCTTCCGCACAGACAGCGATACCAACCTTCTTGCAGTATGTAACGATGAATTCGATCAGCGCTTTGTCCTTCGGTTTCTCGGTGATACTCCGCGTCATCGTGTGGTCAAGCTTCACCATGTCGGCAGGAATATCTTTGAGTACGGTCAGCGATGCATAGCCGGTTCCGAAGTCGTCAAGCGCAATGCTGATACCCGCATCCTTGAATGTCTGCAGGACGTCCGATAGAAATGACGTTTGCTCCACCCGGCAGCTCTCCGTCAGTTCCAGCATGACCGCATCATGCGGAAGCTGATAATGATCGAGCCGTTCCACAACATAACCTAAGAGCTCCGGATCTTTGAACTGTACATAAGACACATTGATCTGCAGACGCTTTAACGGCATATGTCCAATCTGCTCCCGCCACCTGGCAAGCGTCTGTAATGATTGGTCGATCACCCATTTTCCAACCCGGATGATCTCCTTGGAATTCTCCAGAATCGGAATAAAATCCATCGGTCCTATCACACCGAATTCCGGATGAGTAAAGCGGAGTAATACTTCCGCTGCATCACAGACCTCGCTCTTCGTCTCCACGATCGGCTGCATTACAATACGGAAACCCTTACAGTCTTCCTCCACGCACTCCCGGATTGCCTCCTTCAGACGTGTCATATATTTCTTCTGTGCAAATAATTCCTTGCTGTAGAATACAACATCATCGGTATTCGTCAGCTTTGCATGATCAAGGGCGTAAAACAGGTTACTTTGAATCTGGTCTAAGAACTCCCCATCTTCAGGGAAGAACGCTGCCGCTACCTTAAACCGCAGGTGTACCACCTGCCCGGACACGACCAGATTCCGCATAAAGCTGTCTACGAACTTCTTGTATTCTACAATACGCTCCACACCTGCATCCTGCATGACAATCGCAAAATTCGCTCCGTCCATCCGAAATACATGACAGTTGTGGAGCACACCCTCACGCAGCTTCTCTCCGATCAAGGCGAGCACCTTATCACCATAAGCATAGCTGTATTCTGCATTGATCCGCTTGAAGTTCTCCAGCCCGATCATGAGAATTCCACCCCGCGCGCGGTCATCCAGCAGACGGTTTAACTCACTCCGGAACTGATGAACGGTCCACAGATTCGTGACTGCATCGATCTTTGTCTGATATCCCATATTCGTGACAAGACCACCAAACCACTCTGCTTTTCCATCCGCATCGTAAGTCATGTATCCACGGCAATTGACCCACACATATTCTCCCTGTGCGTTCTTGATACGGTACTCACAGTTGTGATACGGCGTCACGCCATGGAGAAGCTCCATAAGACTATCTGTATATGGTTCCACATCCTCCGGATGAATCCGGCTGATCCACTCCCGCGTGGAATCTCCGAATATCTCCCCCGGTAATCCGAAATATTCCACTGCCGATGCAGACCAGCGTATCATGTCTTCTTTTAAATTGCCATAAAATAAAAAAGTTTTGCCCGGCGCTTTGGATACCAGGTCAAAATAACGTGACTCGAATTCTGACTTGTCCACTCATACACGCTCCTTCCCTCTTGCTTTTCATTCTCTTGTGTATGCATATCAGAATGTTTACATTTTTTGCATATTCTTTCTTATCCCATTATATAGGATATTTTCCAAATAGGCAATACATACTGCCAGAATATGAAAACAATCGTGCAAAACCGTTCCATTTCCCTCCGGTTCCTTCCGATACGAGCGGTACAAACTGTTGAAGCTTGTCCGGGAAAAGCATTTATCTACCGCATCCCGCATATTCGGCAGGACTGCAAGCATATCCCGCATATAAATATGCAACTGCTTTTCGTATCGGATATGCGCAAAAAATCCACTGGTATAGCGCATTGTGTGCGGATACGTGAAGCGGTCTGCCAGATAATGTGTCGCCTTTCCCATCTGGTAATAATCACGCACCGACAGTTTCTCCCGTTTCCGCAGCACGCGGTACACCCGGTTGACAAAAAAACGAGACCCTTCCGCTGTATGCCCACCGATCAGCATACGCCGATGGTCATTCAACGACAAAGGTCCCGCATCTTTTTGTTGTCTATGCGCGCGCAGCAACTGAAAATATCCGTGGATGTATGAACATTTGTTAACATCCGGCATGATATTTCCAATTACAAATGCGTATTTTTTTACCGGTTCTTCTATCTCAAATACACGTGCAAGATAACGCCCTAAGGCAAGATGATCTTTGGTTTGCATAAATCGAATCCCTACTTCTGTTCTTTTATTTCCAGCTCCGGCTGCATCGAAGCGACCTTCGTATTCGCCGGGATGGATGTCGTGACAAAAGAGTTTCCGGCTACAACAGAATTCTCACCGATCACAGTCTCGCCACCTAAGATAGTAGTATTCGCATAAATCACAACATTATTCTCGATCGTCGGATGACGCTTCACACCGGAAAGCAGCTGTCCCTTCCGTGTGGAGAGTGCTCCAAGCGTTACGCCCTGATAGATCTTCACATGATCGCCGATCGTCGTCGTCTCGCCGATGACGATTCCCGTACCATGATCGATACAGAAATATTCGCCGATCGTCGCACCCGGATTAATGTCGATTCCGGTCAGTCCGTGTGCATATTCCGTCATGATACGCGGAATATAAGGTACATTTAACTCATACAGGACATGTGCATACCGATATACAAAAATCGTGAAAATCCCCGGATAGGAAAGGATGATATCCTGGTGGTCCTTCGCCGCCGGATCACCGTTAAACTCCGCATCCACATCCTTTAAGATCATCGCCTGAATGTCCGGGATCTTCGCGATAAATGTTGATGTATACTCCTCCGCTTTCGCCCGGATCTCTGCATCGGCAAGCTCCTTGTTATCGAACTTCAAGGCGACACGCACCTGCTTAAACAGCCGTTCATAGAGGATTGCCAGCGTGCTTCCCGCGAAATTATCCTTGGAAACATATGCCATATTTTCAGAGCCGAAAAATCCCGGAAATGTGACCGTGCGCAGCCCTTCTATGATCGAAATGATTGCGTCCCGGTTCGGTACACAATCGCCGAGTGACATATCAAAAATCTTCTGTGCTTCGTAGTTTTCCTTCAGGCGCGCGGTTGCCTCCTGAATGGTTTTATTTACAATTGTTCCCATGACCTGCCTCCAATATCTATTCAAATCATAACCACCTCACACCCTCAGATGCATATGCCGGTCTGCATTTTATACCGGACACATATATTGCAATTCTGTTCATACTATATTATGATATAGAAAAATTGCGCGGATGTGCAATGACTATTTATATTTTCAATATTTATACTATACTATTATAAAACAAAAAAGTCCAAGGAATTTTTCGGAGGAACTATGAATAAGAAAGCATTGATCGCTATGAGCGGCGGTGTCGACAGCAGCGTGGCGGCCTTTTTGATGAAGGAGCAGGGCTACGAATGCATCGGTGCCACCATGAAATTATATCAAAACGATGACATCGTCATCAACAAGGAACACACCTGCTGTTCCTTAGACGACGTGGAGGATGCCCGTGCTGTGGCACATTCAATGGGCATGGATCACTACGTCATGAACTTCAAGGAACATTTCAAGGAACAGGTCATGGACAAGTTCGTGCATTGCTACGAATGTGGCATCACACCGAATCCCTGCATCGACTGTAACCGCTATTTGAAATTCGAATATCTGTACCAACGGGCACAGGAGCTTGGAATGGATTACGTTGTCACCGGACATTATGCGCAGATTGTACAGGATGAAACAACCGGGCGCTATCTCTTGAAGAAAGCAGTCGACGCAAGCAAGGATCAGAGCTATGTGCTCTATTCCCTGACACAGGATCAGCTTGCGCACACACAGTTTCCACTCGGCGGCATGCCGAAAAGCGAGACGCGTGCCATCGCGGAAGCACATGGTTTTGTCAATGCGAAAAAGCACGACAGTCAGGACATCTGCTTTGTGCCGGATGGAAATTATGCGAAGTTCATCGAACAGCATGCGTGCAAGACTTACCCGGAGGGCGATTTCGTTGATGTCCACGGCAATGTCTTAGGACGCCACAAGGGAATCATCCGCTACACGATCGGTCAGCGTAAAGGACTTGGACTGGCACTGAAAGAACCGATGTATGTCATGGATGTTGACATCGAGAAAAATCAGGTTGTCCTTGGTCGAAATGAAGATCTCTTCTCAAAACGCCTTGTCGCAGATGATGTGAATCTCATCTCAATCGGCCATATCGATACCCCGATCCGTGTCACTGCGAAGGTACGCTATCGTCATACGGAAGCACCAGCGACTGTCAATCCACTCCCGGATGGAAAGATTGAAGTCATTTTCAATGAACCACAGCGTGCAATCACGAAAGGGCAGGCCGTTGTTTTATATGATGGTGATATTGTAGTCGGCGGCGGCACGATCTGTGAGACAGAAAAACTATATTAAACTATTTTCTGCATAAAAAGAACTCGTAACAATTACATGCACACGCAAGCATGTTTGTTTACGAGTTCTTTTCTATTTCATTATACTTGATAGTCCTATATTGGAATTATAATTGACGTTCTGCATCTTCAACTCCGCCATATCCATACAGGCATGCCATATAATTCATGATGTCGTACGTCAGGTTGCCGCCTGCCTGTGCGATATCGGTCACAAATTTGCCAAACAGGATAAACGTCCGGTCTCCATAGGCAGCAATGTCTCTGCGCAGTGCCGATTCGATCGTCTCCTGTGCATCATTTGTATAGATAAAACGTACATAACCTGCCATCTTCGGATAATTCTCGATGAATTTCTGCAACCAGTCTAACTGGATTTGCACCAGATCCTCTTCGATGCCAATCCGTTTCTCACTCCGCTCTACCTGCAATGCATTTCCTGCCTTACAATCCTGCAGATAGCTTGCAAGCAGATCATTCGTCCAAGCCAGATACCGGCTCTTCCGCATGATGAAGAATGTATTCCAGTCGTCCGGATAGATGGTACTTCCAAACAACTTCCACTCCGCATCTATGATTGCCGCAATCGTTTCCTCGCGGTCAAATGGCGTTTCATTGCTCCATTCACGTGCCAGTCCCATCTCTTCTTCGAGGTCATATTTTGATTTTTCTGTTGTCTTTTCTTTTGCCGCCTGCTTCAAATCGTTTACATACTCGCGGTAGTTTGCTTCCATCTCGGCATCCTCCACGGCACCGAAATCACCGCGATCCACACGCTGTACCAGATCCTGCGCATATACATCAAGGAATGTATCTGTCCCTTTCACTACGCCCTGCATTTTTAGCTCCATCAACAGATATTCTGCAATATCCTCAAAGCAGGACACAATCTCGTCTTTATAATTCGTCTCATACGCGCTATACGTACGTCCTTCCCACGCAGCTGCCTGATTCGGAATCACTGCGATCCGGTCAAGGATCGGAGCCACGCTGTCAATGAGCGACAGGCTCTGCATGCCTTTCCGCATCCATTTATAATAAGGTGCATACTTCTGATTCAGCAGATAAATAATCTCCATCGTGTACTGCATGCCCTTTGCCACGCAGAGATTCGCGGTCACATAATCCTGTCTTGCCATCATACGTGCATAATTCGTCTGCGCTGTCTGCGCAAATCCATGCAGTTTCTCTGCCAGACGCATCATCCATACCTTTGTTGGATAATACTCAAGCAGACTCTCCCGTATCTTTGTAAATGCACCGGCATCATCGCGGAACACCATTCCATTGGTCGCCGCCGCCAGCTTCTCTTCTGAGATCTGCCGCCAGCTATCCGGGAGAATATAACCACCCTCTGCGGTTTTCTGTACCTTCACGCCAAGCAGATTCTCATAGAACTCGCGCACAGAGGAAACACCTCTTCTATGTGACAGCACCTTGTTGACCGAGTTTGTCGGTGCTTCAATTCCATTTTCACGTAAGAATTCATCGCCAAAATCAACCAGAAGCTGCTCATACGATTTCTGCAGCATACCTCCGATACTCCGGTAATCCTCCTCTGAAAGCCACAGACAGAATCCCAATGCAAAATCATGATCGCGCGAAATGGCATCGTCATAGCCAAAGCATTCCGAACCCTCTCCGACAAGTCCGACGGCAATCCGTGCCTCGTAATTCGGAAATTCCTCATGGATCATCTTCGCACCATGCAATTCATAAAAACGCTTGCAGATATGCAGCCAGTTATTCTCTGCATTTGGCTGAACCGTATCCTCCGATAATGTATCCACATAATCGGACTGTCCCTGTGCCGCTTCCTTGGTCCCGATTTCCTGCGGCACTGTTTCCGCCTGCACTTCTCCCATATGCACAATATTCGTCAGATATTTTACAGAAGGATTTGTTTTCATATCCGCAGTCAAAACTGCCGTCTGTTCTTCTTCCTCTTCCTTCTTCATTTCCTCGGCATAATATTTCGCCTGCTTATAACGCTCTTCGATTTCCAGATATGCATTCGATTTTCCGACGTGCTTTTCCATTTCCTGCATCGCCTGCATATAATAATCCGCTCCCTGCACATACGCTTCACGCATGCAAAGTGCATCGCCCATCATCGCAAGTGCCGTACTGTAATGGAAATCGCGTTTTCCATCCCATTCAAAGATACGGAGCGCACGCTCCAGACATTGCAGTGCTTCCTCATACATGGTGGATGCCGTTGTGCCATCTACCCGCTGTCCATTTGCGCCCATGGCAGCACCGCCTGCGAGCTGCAGCAATACCTGTGCCAGATTGCACCGGGTCGTTGCCTGCTCCATCCATGCATTCTGCTGTAGATCTACGACCGCAAGTGCCCGTCGGAATGTCTCTTCTGCCTTCTTCAGCTCGCCACTTCCCTGGTAGACAAACGCCCAGTTATTATAGAGTGTCGCGAACCGGTAATCTCCCGCAGAAAGCTTCTCCCGGTAAAGTACCTCCACACGTTCAAACAAATTCTGTGCTTTCATATAATAGCCAAAGGTACGATACGCATTTGCCACATTTAACAGGCTCGTTGCATATTCTACCGTACCTTCCATACCCATCTTTACAAGTATGTCTTCAATATCTGCACAATACCGAAGTCCCTTTGCATTCTGGTTCGTATCCCTGCATAACCCCATCATTTCATTCAGCAGAGAAAGTGCCGATGCATAATCCCGCTCATCCATCGCCACTTCAATATTGGTCGTCAGAAACTCCTCTATATCTTCCAGAGAATGTGTTCCAAACATATTGTCATAATCCATCAATACCTGATTGATATCCATCAGTCGTACCTCCTCTTTTCCCCGAATGTTCTTATGCACACGCTTTTTGCTGCATTGCATCCACAATGCGGTTTCGCACCAGCTTTGCAATCTGATCCGTTGTAAGCCCCTCATACTCTTCCGGATAAATCGCTGGCAGGAAATGTACCTGTGTCTTTACACGCCGCAGAGAATTGATCTCAAATGGTTTATAGGAATCTACCAATAACACGGGAACAATCGGACAATTTGCACGCACTGCACATTTGAATGCCCCCGGCATGAATTCCTTGATCGCATTCCGGTTATGAAAATACCCGCCCTCTGGAAATACAATGTACCGTCTGCCTTTTTTTACTTCTTTTGTCACTTTCCGGGTCGCCTCTACCTGACTTTTGATATCTGTCTTATCAATCCGGCAGCCGTCGATCAATGTAATAAACTGATCGACAATAATCATCTTCGAACGCTTCGCATCCATCATAACCGTACAAGGTTTCTTATGGGCGTCCATAATTCCAAGCGCATCGTATTTACCCTGATGATTGGCATATAACACATATCCGCCCTCCGCCGGCAGATTCTCCACGCCAGTCACACTCGTCCGAATCCTGCCATTTCGTTTCATGACATGAATCACATGAAGTGCCACGCGATAACGGTCTGCCTCGGAATAGCGTTCCGTATTTTTCTCTATATAACTTCCCTTCGCCAGATAGTAAATAATATATGGCAAAGAGATAATAATCACATACCAGAATCGTAGCATTTTCTCTCTCCGTCAAAAAAATAAAAGGATCTTGTCAAAGACCCTTTTATTGTAACACTGAATTGTTAGAAATAGCAAACCTTTTATGTATTTATTCGCTTTGTTTTGACTTATAATATTCATCAAACAGCTTATTTGCCGCATCCAATGTCTTGTTGCTGATATCCGGCAGATCTTTGCCCCATGCAGCAGTTGCCTGTTTAAAGCCTTTTTCCATTGCTTTCTGCATTTCGCGCATCTTGTCCTCATCGTCACCGGCGAGAGCACTTGCAAAATCAAACAATCTCTGCGAGGTCTGCTTCACGCCCCAATATCCATCGTCGGAGATATCTTCCTGTGCCTGTGCTTTCGTTGCTGCATCCACAGTGAAATTTCCGTTTGCAAAGATCTTCCAGATGGAATCGTCTCCGTTTGCAATTCCATACATACCAGCCTGCTTACCAAGCATCTGGGATACAAGATTTGTAAGACTGTTCTGTCTGCTTTCCTGATCCGCTTTGAGCTGCTTTACCAAAGCTGCGCGGTCTTCCTTGCTCATCTTGTTGATGGAATATGGTGCCTTGGCACTTTCCTGCGCGCTCTTCTCGTAAACCGCATCTTTCTCTGTCTCTGCAGAAGCCTTCTTCTCGGATGTCTCCGCAGCCTTTGCAGTTACACTATAATCAGAAACGGTTTCACTTGCAGCCTGCATACCTGCCATTGCATTTACTGTCATTCCCATGTTCTTTTGCTCCTTCCTTAGAATCATACGCACTTCCTTGTGCTTTTGGAGATGGAACCCCCATCTCTGTTTATATTATCGGTCATTTACCATGGATTGTTAACAATCTGTCCGCGAATTTATTAATGAAATGGACGAATCCGATAGGTAACGCCCAGTTCGTCACAGATTGCCTGACATTTTGCCTCTTCTTCTCTCGTGATCGTCGTCTCCACGGTACTTAATACCACCTTCGGCACATACCTTTTCGCATCCTTTGCGAACTTCAGCATCGCCTCAAAGGAACCGTCCCCGAATTTACTCCGCACAATCTCCTGATACCGCTTGGCATCCGGTGTGTTAAGACTGATAGAGATTGTGTCGATCAGACCTGCAAGCTTCGGTGTGATATCTTCGTTCCAGATCAGATCTCCGAGACCGTTTGTATTGATACGGATTGGCTTATCATAATGTGCTTTCAGATATTTTGCGATCTCAAGCAGTGCATCCAGCCGTTCCGTCGGCTCACCAAATCCACAGAATACAATTTCTTCATACGGCGCAACATCCGTTTTCTCAAACTCTGCAATCACTTCTTCCACACTCGGCTCATGTTCCAGCCACAAAGGCGCATCATTTACCTCTGACACATGATCACGGGTCTGTCGTTCGCAGAACGTGCACGCACACGGACAACGATTTGTCAGATTCACATACAATCCGTTATGCACTTTATATAATATCGTCATTGCTTTTCTTACTTCACTACTCATTCTTCTCACCTGTCAATCTCACATTACTTTCAAACATACGGTTAAATCCAAGCCATTCCGTCTTGTCTTCATTCTCCCGGATAATCTCGGTAAATGTCTGCAACTTCGCATCCATATTATCGGCATGTGCGAGTGCCATCGCCTCGATCAATGCTGGTTTCTTCGGTGAACCATATTCCAGTTCCCCGTGATGTGCCAGGATGCAGTGCTTCAGCTCATTTGCAAGCTTCGGTGGAAATCCTGGAATCTCACGCACCTTATCCGCAATCATCATCGTACCCATCACAATATGTCCGACTAACTGTCCCTCGTCGGTGTAATCGTTCTGTGGAAAATCGGAAATCTCATCGACCTTACCGATGTCGTGACAAATCGCTGCCGTCACAAGTAAATCATGATTGACAACCGGATAATTCGCTGCAATATATTCACATAATTTTGCAACCGATAAAGAATGTTCCAGCAGACCGCCTATAAATCCATGATGAATGGACTTGGCTGCGGAATGCTTCTTGAACTTCTCTGCAAATTCCTTGTCCTCAACAAAGAACATTTCCAATAGTTTATGTAAATACTGATTTTTTACACCCTGAATCAGTCCCAGTAATTCCTGATACATCGTATCAATATCTTTCGTTGAACATGGCATATAATCTGTCACATTGTATTCGCCTTCATCCGCCACGCGCACACGCTTGACATTTAACTGCAATGCTCCGTTAAAGCTCGTTACCTGTGCGTCAACACGAATATAGTCCATCGGCTCGAAATGCGCAATCGCATTCGAAAGCTCCCAGATCTTTGCATCGACCGTTCCGGTCTTATCCTGAAGCTGCAAAGAGTAATATGTCTTTCCAGCCTTTGTCTTTGCTACCACTTTATTCTTACAGAGATAGATTTCCGATACCATCTCTCCATCACGCAATTCTTTGATATAATTCATGCTCTTTCTTCCTCCATCCTACGCTTCACTCTTTCCTATTTATATCACTTATATATGCTTTTCGCAAGGGAGGATTCCTCCGTCTTCTTCGTCTTCACACGTTCTTCCTGTATGTTCATTGGCTCCATATTCTCAAACCAGTTTCCCATGCTCCCGCCTCCGATCATAAACCATAGCATACAACTTCTGAAAATGTAAAGCGTAAGTTTGGAACATTTGGAAAAAGCAAGGAAATATGCGGGTTTGAAGGAAAAGATATTTTTATTTATGCTCATAATAATGTTAAAAACGGAAGGCGTACTTTGCTATTGAAGTACACCTTCCGCATTTTTTATTCTTATTCTTCAATTACATAATTATTACTTCTTGATATAAGCTTTTGTATTCACAGACTGAATATTCTTATAGTTGTTCGCTGGTGCCGCGCTTCCCTTCGGTACCAAAACAATCTGGATGCCTTCGAGACGCTTTGCATATCCGGCAGTTCCGGATTCTTCTCCGTTCTTCGCCCAGCCAAGCTAGCCGTAAGACTGTGCATGTACACGATAATATACATCAAAGCGGTTTGCCATCTCGCCGTAAAGCTTGATCTGGATTGCTTCCAGTCGCTTTGCTTCTCCGCTTGTTCCGCTCATCGCACCATTCGTTACCGGATTCTGCCAGCCAAAGGACTGGACGTGGGTGCGGTAGGAAGTAGTAATTTTCCCCTCTACATCTTCAAATATATAGCCATATTCCTTGGCATAAGACTCTACGTACGAAACAGCATACCCCCGAATAGTTTTAAGATTTACACACCCCCAAAAAGCACTATTCTCTATTTTCGTCACGCTTTCCAATCGTTGTTACTCCATCTGGTATAACAGCATACTCCAATAAAGCGCAATAATAAAATGCCTCATCACCTATTGTTGTCACACTGTCTGGTATTACAATACTTTTTAATAATCTACAATCCGCAAACGCACACTCGCCTATTTTCTTTACACCATCCGGAATCACTACCGTTTCCAATGCTGTCTTGCTTTGAAATGCCCTATCCCCAATCTCGGTACATCTGCTTGGTATTACGACATCTGCACCGTTTGCCTTATATTTTATAATCTTCGTTCCATCCCACTCAAAATCTGCTTCACTCGTCTCAGCTATATCTGCAACTACCATTTCTGTCGGTTCTTCCGCCAACACCGTCCCTGCCGGAACGTTTACCAGTAAACTCACGCCCATGCACGCCGCCAGTGCAAAGCCTGCAAATCTCTTTGTTCTTCTCATCTTTTTCCTCCTCTTTTGCTCTCCATATACATGATTTCTTCTCGCCCCGCGCGCAATAATTAGTAAAGATATTTACTATTTGAGATAGTACATTTCTTTACTATGCTATTGTGTAAACAAGGTGAAATTATGGATAATAAAAAATATATTGAACGAATCAAAAATTTAAGAGAGGATCATGACTACACGCAGGAATATGTCTCCAACTATCTTGGCACATCCCAGACAATGTACGCTCGCTATGAGCGCGGTGCCAACGAATTGCCAATCCGCCATCTTCTATCCCTGTGCAAATTGTATCACGTTTCCTCCGATTATATACTTGGACTGAGCAATAAACTCTAAGTCCTTGTTTTAAATCGTCCATCTGTCTTTAATTTTAGTAAATATATGTACTAAAGCCAAGTCGATTTCTTGTAAGTCTTCTAAATATATGCTATCTTAATTTTATATTATTTTTTAAGGAGCGTGATTCTATGAATTGTCCAACATGTGGAGCAACACTTACAGACGGCACTACAACCTGCCCTACCTGCGGAGCAGCGATCTCCCAGCCGGCAGATTTCAACCAAATGCAATATCAACAGCCTGAGACAAACTTCAATCAGGCACAGTATCAGCAGCCTCAGGCAAACTATAATCAGCAACCATACCAGCAGCCTCAGGCAAATTTCAATCAGGCACAATACCAGCAGCCTCAAGCAAACTATAATCAGGCACAGTATCAGCAGCCTCAGGCAAATTACAACCAGATGCCATATGCAAATTCTGCTGCCTATGCCCCAGCAGGTGCTAAGTACAAGCGGAAATTCAATGCCGGACATTTTGCAGTGATGGGCGGAAGCCTGCTCTGTCTGATCTCCGTCTTTCTTCCGTTCCTGTCTGTTTCCCTTTTTGGATACAGTGAATCAATGTCGTTATTTAAGGACGGCGAAGATGGCGTCATCTTTTTGATAACTGCAATCGTGATCATTGCATTGTCTATGCTGCGGGTAAATACATTGAATATTATCCTGACCCTGATTCAGGGAATTTTCGCAATTTATGAAACTATGAGCGCAAAAAGCGAACTTTCCGATTATGGTTCTATGGTTCAATATGGTGCTGGTTTCTATCTGCTTTTGATCGGTGGTATCGTTGCATTTGTCGGTGCCATTATCGGCTTGGTTCTTCATATCAATGCAAAGAAAGCATTTAATCAAGCCTAACATACTTTTATAAAAGGAATAAACCATGAACAAACGAAGCTTACGCATACTAGAGTTTAATAAAATACTATCTATGGTGACAGAATATGCGACCTCCCCTATGGCAAAACGCCGGGTGGACCGCATGAAACCCCAGCGTGACATCGAACAGATCCGAAAATTACAGGAAGAGACAAACGATGCACTGAACCGTCTGAACCGTCATGGAAATATCAGCTTTTCCGGGTTATGCGATATCGGTGCATCCATCAAACGGCTGGAGGTACAGGGTACCCTTACTTCTAAGGAACTTCTGGACATCGCAGCCGTCTTACAGGTTGCAAAAGCAGCCAAACAGTACGGCGACGGTTCCGATCTGACCGAAGCACTCGCCAGCCGGAATCAGGAGCCTGTTTCACAGACTACCTTCGATTCCCTGACCGAACGTTTTAACATGCTGCTGCCATTGGAGCACATCGCATCCGAGATCAACCGCTGTATCTTATCAGAAAATGAATACGCGGACGATGCAAGCTCCGGTTTGAAGAACATCCGCCGGGAAATCCGTCTCACCAACGACAAGCTGCACCAGCAGTTAGATAAGATCATCAAAAGTGACGCAAACCGTGACCAGTTGCAGGATTCTCTGATTACCATGCGAAACGGCAGATACTGTATTCCGGTCAAGCAGGAATACCGTTCGAAATTCCCGGGTATGATTCACGATCAGTCCTCGACCGGCTCCACGCTTTTCATCGAACCAATGGCAGTCGTCAATCTGAACAACCAGATCAAGGAGCTTGCGAACGAGGAATTATTAGAAATCGAGAAAATACTGGAGAGCCTGAGTGCGCAGGCAGCTACTTATGTCTCTGAAATCGCCTACGATCTGGAATTACTGACCGATCTGGATTTTATATTTGCAAAGGCGAAATTCGCCCGCGCAACAAACAGCACAAGACCGATCTTTAACACCGACGGTATCATTGATATCCGGCAGGGACGTCATCCATTGCTGGAGAAGCACACGGTTGTGCCAGTCGATATCCGGCTTGGTGAGACATACAACCTGCTCATTATCACAGGTCCGAATACCGGTGGTAAAACGGTTTCCCTAAAGACACTCGGACTGTTTTCTCTCATGGGGCAGGCAGGTCTGCACATCCCGGCGATGGAGGAATCCCGCCTGGCTGTCTTCGACGATATCTTCGCAGATATCGGTGACGAGCAGAGCATCGAACAGAATCTGTCAACGTTCTCCTCTCACATGAGCAACATTGTCTATATCGTGCAGCATGCAACCCCGAACACACTATGCCTATTCGATGAGCCGGGCGGCGGAACCGATCCGGTCGAGGGTGCGGCACTGGCAGTTTCCATCTTAAATTATCTGAAAAGTATGGGTGCCCGCTGCATGGCGACGACACATTACAGCGAATTGAAAACATACGCCCTTTCCACCGATGGAGTAGAAAATGCATCGTGCGAATTTGATGTGGCAACTCTGCGTCCAACCTACCGTCTGACAATCGGTATTCCGGGTAAATCCAACGCATTTGCCATCGCAAGCAAGCTTGGTCTGCCAGATTATATCATCAACTCCGCAAAGGATCAGATTGACAGCGATGCGATCGACATGGAAACCCTGCTCGCGGATCTCGAAGCAAGCAAGCGATCCATGCAGGAGGACGAAAAGGCAATCGAGGCATATAAACAGGAAATTGAATCTCTGAAGGAATCCTTGCAGAAGAAGGAAGAAAATCTCGATACGAAGAAAGCCGAGATTCTGAAAAAAGCAAGGGAAGAAGCCAGAGACATAATCGATGACGCCAAGGATGTGGCGGATCAGACAATCCGCGATTACAACAAATGGCGCAATAATCCACACAAGGCCGACATGCGCACGATGGAAGAACAGCGCAGCAAGCTTCGAAGCAAAATCAAAGATTACGAGAAATCCGGTGCATCCGAGACAAAGAAACAGACCTCAAACCATAAAGCATCTGATTTCCATATCGGGGATACCGTGCAGGTACTCAGCATGGGAACACGCGGTACAATCACAAAACTGCCAGACAACAAAGGCATTGCAGGCGTACAGATGGGTATTTTAAATTCTATGTTGCCGATTTCCGACCTGCTGATTATCCCGGAAAGTACCGTATCAGTAAATGGAACAAAACAAAAATACAGCGGCAAACATGCAGGCGGAGATCATACATCCGTCAGCAAATCTATGACATTCTCTCCAGAACTGAACGTCATGGGGAAAACAGTCGATGAAGCATGCTTTGAGATTGACAAATATCTGGATGATGCAGTTCTGGCACACATTTCCCGTGTCACGATCATCCACGGAAAGGGAACCGGTGCCCTGCGCAAAGGCATCTGGCAGTATTTAAAGAAACATCCACTGGTGCAGTCCTATCGCTCCGGCGAATTTGGTGAGGGCGAATATGGCGTTACCATCGTCGAATTGTAGACGAGTTACAACCATACAACACACTTTTATTGGAGGGGAACATGGAGAAACAACGAATCCTGATCGTCGATGACGACGAAAATATCGCAGAGCTTATCTCTTTGTATTTACTAAAGGAATGCTTTGCAACTGAAATCGCATACACAGGCAAGGACGCACTTGCACTCGCAGCCACCTTCAATCCTGACTTGATCTTATTGGATATCATGCTCCCGGATATTGATGGCTATGAGGTCTGCACGGAAATCCGCAAGACACGCCAGACACCGATCATCATGCTTTCCGCGAAGGGGGAAGTGTTCGACAAGGTGCTCGGCTTAAAGCTCGGCGCCGATGACTATATGATCAAACCGTTTGATTCCAACGAACTGGTTGCAAGAGTCAAAGCGGTTTTGCGTCGTACCGTTATGACCCAGGCTGTAACCACTGCTGCACCTGTAAGCATCGCTGAAGTTACCGATCATCAGGGTGAATTCGTCGAATATGACGGCTTACTTATCAATATGACCAACTACACTGTAACTTTGGATGGTGAATCGGTGGAGATGCCGCCGAAGGAGCTGGAGCTTTTGTATTTTCTTGCCAAACGTCCAAACCAGGTATTTACACGTGATCAGCTGCTTGACCGTCTCTGGGACTACGAATATGCCGGAGACTCGCGAACGGTAGACGTCCATATCAAGCGTCTGCGTGAAAAACTGAACGAAAATCACAACTGGTCAATCTCTACGGTATGGGGCAAAGGTTATAAATTCGAGGTAAAGTAACATGACATTACGCCACTCTCTGTTTGATAAAATATTCATAAGTTTTTTGGTTATTTTTACGGTTTGTTTTGGATTTATCGTCCTCTATGCCTCCAACGTCACACGAAGCATGCTTGTCGATGACCGAACAGAAGTACTGACAAATGAAGCATTTTTAATCGCGGATCAGACAGTCGCAGGATATGTGCAGGGCGTTTACACCAAAGATGAATTGCAAGAAAGTCTACGCTATTACAGTGACAAACTGAATGCCAGCATCTGGGTTACCGATGAAAAAGGCATCATCTATGGATTTGCGAATGCAGACGGACATCCAGATAACCCCAAAAATATATTCCTCGTTGACCCGGATTTTGATATCTACACCGCGCAGTCTTTTAATGGCAAATTTTACAATACGTTCAAAAGCAACGTTATTTCTGTTGCCATTCCAATCCATATTAACAACCAGCCAAACGGTATGCTATTGATTCATTCTACGGTGGAACAGCTGCAGAATATTCAGGAAAAAATCGTAAAACTGATTTATGCACCGTATCTGTTTATGATTATCATTTCCTTTGCCCTACTTGGTATCATCTCGGGTAAAGTCATGCGTCCAATCCGGAAAATCAACTCCGTAGCAGAGCAATATTCCACTGGTAACTTCGACACGCCAATGGATATTCATTCCAACGACGAGATTGGTCAGCTTGCATCCACACTTGAATACATGGCTTCAGAACTGGCAAAACTGGACGAGTACCGAAAGGCATTTATCTCCAATATCTCACACGATTTCCGCTCTCCGCTCACCTCGATCAAAGGCTATATTGAGGCGATTCAGGATGGAACGATCCCGCCGGAGAAGCAGAGTCATTACCTAGATATCGTCGTGCAGCAGACAAACCGGCTGACAAAACTTACCTCCAGTCTTCTGGAGTTAAATAACTACGATTCCTACGGTATCTGGCTCGTATGCAAGGATTTCGATATTGTCGAGCTTGTCCTATCTGCGATTAACTCCTTTGAGGGGCGCTGTATCGAGAAGCAGATTGCGATCCGGTTAAATAATCACACCGAACATTCGATTGTTCATGCAGACAAGACAAAGATCGAGCAGGTCATCTACAATCTGCTTGATAATGCAATCAAATTTACGCCAAATGGTAAATCAATTTACGTGACATTGTCGGAAAAACATGATAAAATTTTTGTATCTGTGAAGGATGAGGGATGTGGTATTCCGAAGGATTCCCTGAACCGTGTATGGGTTCGTTTTTACAAGGCGGACCGCTCCCGTGGCAAAGACAAACAGGGAACCGGACTCGGACTTGCGATTACCAAAGAAATCATCAAGGCACATAATGAGAATATCAATGTTGTCAGCACCGAGGGTGTCGGAAGTGAATTTACATTTTCACTGTCCAAGGCAACAACAGATTCCGAACAATCATAAGAATAACCGGTCTTATGCAAACCGCAAATTTATATGGCCGGATAAGGGGAGGTATTTATGTTTAGTATCAACAATCTTTTCAACAACGCCAACATGCAGTGTATCAACCAGCTCGGACAGTACCGTGTTTTTGAACACCAAAAGGATCTGTCAGTTTCTCCATACAACGCAGAAACTGCATATTTTTCTGCTGAGATGAATGTACGCCGCCGTCAGGTTTTGGTCGAGCTGAACAACACATCCTGCAAATTACAGGCAGGTGCCATGCAGTGGATGCTCGGAAATGTATCCATGCAGTCCGGTGTAAGTGCCGGTAATTTCCTCGGCAAAGCACTCGGAGCAGCTGTAACCGGTGAGACAATGTCCAAACCAGAATACACCGGTCAGGGTTATGTTATGTTAGAGCCAACCTACAAGCACATCCTGCTTGTCGATGTGGCACAGTGGGGGCAGATCGTACTCGATGATGGTTTATTCCTTGCCTGTGACAGCACATTGCAGCATAAGGTTGTCAGCCGTAAGACACTTTCCTCTGCTGCGCTCGGCGGAGAGGGCTTATTTAACCTGAGCCTTTCCGGACAGGGTATCGCTGTATTGGAAAGTCCGGTTCCACAGCAGGAGCTTATCATGTTCAATCTGCAGGATGACGAGGTTAAGATCGATGGAAATATGGCAATCGCATGGTCCGGCTCTTTGAATTTCACGGTTGAAAAATCTTCAAAATCGCTGATCGGTTCGGCTGTTTCCGGCGAAGGTCTGGTCAATGTATACCGTGGTACCGGCTCGATTCTGATGGCACCAACCGCATAAGGGGGGAGGGTACATATATGGTAAGTCAAAGCTTATTAAATAACACAAATGTACAGGTTACCTCTGCTCTTGGCGGCATGCAGGTACTGGAATATGTGCAGGATATGAGTGTCAGCCCATCTACCTCGAAACTGCAGTACTACATGTCCCGCATGAATGTGAACAAGCGTCAGCTTCTGCTTAATCTGAACGGAAATGGTTACACCGTTCAAGCCGGTGCCATGCAGTGGACGGCAGGTCAGATTCAGATGGAAAGCGGCGTCAAAGGTGTTGGCGGTTTCTTAAGTGGTATGGCTAAAGCCGCCGTTACCAAAGAGACGGTTGCCAAGCCTATCTACACCGGCTATGGTCAGGTTATGTTAGAGCCAACCTACCGTCACATCCTGCTCACGAATCTACAGGAATGGGGAGGCAGTGTTGTCCTAGATGACGGATTGTTCCTCGCCTGTGACAATACCGTTACACAGAAGGTTGTTGCAAGAAGTAACCTCTCTTCTGCTGTATTTGGCAGAGAAGGTCTGTTCAACTTAAGCTTGAATGGTACAGGTATCTGTGCTTTGGAAAGTATCGTTCCAAGAAATGAGATTATCGAGGTTGTACTCGACAACGATATGATGAAGATCGATGGAAATATGGCAATTGCCTGGTCATCCTCTTTGGATTTTACGGTTGAAAAATCTTCCAAATCTTTGGTTGGTTCTGCTGTATCCGGGGAAGGTCTGGTCAATGTATATCGTGGTTCCGGAAAAATCTGGCTTGCTCCGGTATTGGAGACCGGCGGTTCCGCAGGTGTCAGCAGCCCGCAGAATGCAGGTGAGACAGCTTCGGAAGGAAAGACCGGTTCTGCAGCTGCCCGGAATGATACGATGAGTAAGATTGAGAAGTTCGGGAAGTTTATGGATAAGTTTAGTTGATGCTCAACGGACGAAAAATCAAAACGCATCTGTATATTTAGAATAGAGTACATGTAGATGCAATGTATTGAACCTAAGAATTACTAAATGTTCTTAACAAACATATTCTCAAAATACGCAACCGCAGCCAATTCGCCATCCATGGCTCAGTGGCTGCTTACCTGAACATCGTGTTCAGGTATTGCTTACAAGAAGAAAGAACATTAAGTAATTCTAAGGCTCAAACATATCGCATCTTACATGAAGCTCTATTCTAAATATAGATGCGTTTTTATCTTGTCATACGATACCTCATATCAGAATTATAAATCCGCAACTCTTATATTATCCCGTTCACATCGCAATTATCTGTGTAACATCTGCCTTTCATACTGGTCTTTTTTCTCCTACCTGCTGGCTACATATATGAGTTTATCGAGTATCTGCAGCAGTTCTGCGAGTTCTTTGCGGCATTTCTCCCTGTATTCGTCCAAGCCATCGTTTACATTGATATCTTTCATTTCGAACAGGTCCTCATCATTGTATATTGCAGCAACGAGCTGATTTCCTGCGAATTCCAGATAGGTATCTTTCGGAAGCTGCAGTATTCTGAGGATTGCATCCGGTGGCAATATGCTTCCTGCAAGCTGTTCGTCGGTTGCCAAAGTCGTAAATCTCCGGTCAAAATCTGTATTTCCAAGCCGGATTGCTTCTGCCGGTTTCTTCCCGCCTTTCCGCTCAATGACATGGACGACACCGTCTATATTATGTGGAAGGACTATGGTCACAAATGGTCCCTGGAATCGCGTCACTGCAGAAGATGATCCCGGTCTGTCCGGATCCATGTTGTCGCTTCGCCACCTCAGGCAAAGATCGCAGTACGTGATCTCTGCACCTCTGTAGATCGCATGGAAGTAATCAGAGCCGGTCACTTCATTATATTCCGGCAGGAGTCTGCAGTTTTTCAGGAAATCTTCATTTGTATGCCCGGTCGGCATATATTCCAGTACCTGCATCTGTTCTTCCAACACGCCCCACACGGCACACTGTCCAATCAGCTCCTTCATCTGTTTCTCTATATTTGCAGCAATTAACGCTATGGCAAATCCAATCATAATGGAAACAACCGCAATTCCAGTCAGCCGGTAGGTCCACGTCGAATCTTCCGCCCCGCAGAATGCAGGAATAAACGGTGCTGCCAGCATAGGCAGAAAAACCCAGCAAAGCTTTGTCAATATCTTGTACGTTCGTTGTTTGGATTTGAGCTTTGCTTCCAATTCATTCCTGTTTTGACCTTCATCCGTTTTTTCGCTCATATCGTCTTCCTCCCATACTTGCAATGCTCCGCACACTTTAATTGGAGTTTTTCTCTTGTTTCACTATTTTACCCCCAATCCGCTTGATTCTCAACCCTTTCCGATTGGAGCATCTCCCCTATTTCGCCACTTTTGCTCCTATTTTCCTGCTTCTCATAAATTTTCGGTTGGAGCATTTCTTCCTGTTTGAACATTTTTGCCCCAATCCGCCTGTCTCCTCAAAGTACAAAGGCGATATCAGAAGTGTATAAAGAAATCCTGTAGTAGCAATCATTCTTTTTATATGTTGAAAAAATAAAAAACGCATCTGCGATATAGAAATCCTTGCGGTATATGATACGATTGCAGATTAGAAGTTGTTCGTGTTCTGCTCGCTTTCAGCAATGCTTGAACAGGACGTTCAAGCAAGCAGCTACTGAGCCACGGATGGCGAATTAGCTGCGGTTGCGTCCATTAAAGCAATCTAAATCAGAACACATACAACTTCTTATCTGCAAATCGTTATATACTGCAAGGATTCTCTATATCCGATGCGTTTTTGTTTTTCTATATCCTCCATGAATGATTGCTATCCAAGGATTTTATAAATTACACTTTCTTTGTCATCTCCAGACGAAGCATCGCACGCTTCAGTGCAAGTTCCGCCCGGTCGATATCCTGTGAGTTGTCATGGATGCGGCGTTCCGCGCGAATCTTTGCTTCCTCGGCACGATGAATGTCGATTTCATCCGGCCATTCGACCGACTCAGCCAGAATCGTGACAGAATCGCCAAGGATCTCCGCGAAACCGGAATGCAAAGCCGCTTCCTTGTCACCACCATCTTCCCTAATCTTCAGGACACCCGGTGCAACAACCACAGTCATAGGTATATGTTTTGGGTACAGTCCGATGATGCCCTCAATCGTATTAAACTCAAGGAAAGAAGCTTCCCCTTCGTAGAATACCCGTTCCGGTGCAATCACACGAACCATCATTTTATTTTCTGCCATGTATACCACCTAATTTATTTCTACTTCTTGCACTTCGCAAGTACGTCGTCGATACTTCCGGCATTTAAGAAATAGCTCTCCGGAATGTCATCATGTTTACCTTCGAGAATCTCCTTGAAGCTCTGAATCGTATCAGACAGTGGAACGTATTTGCCAGGAAGTCCCGTAAACTGCTCTGCTACATGGAATGGCTGTGATAGGAACTTCTGTACCTTTCTTGCTCTGGCAACGACGATCTTATCCTCCTCGGAAAGCTCATCCATACCAAGGATTGCGATGATATCCTGCAATTCCTTGTACTTCTGCAGAATCTCCTGTACACCACGTGCCACCTTGTAATGCTCTTCGCCAACCACTCTTGGGTCGAGGATTCTGGATGTAGACTCCAGAGGATCTACCGCAGGGTAGATACCAAGCTCTACGATGGAACGGGAAAGTACCGTTGTCGCATCCAAATGTGCGAATGTAGTTGCAGGTGCAGGGTCTGTCAGGTCATCGGCTGGCACATAGACTGCCTGTACCGATGTGATAGAACCATTCTTTGTCGAAGTGATACGCTCCTGCAATGCGCCCATCTCTGTCTGCAGAGTTGGCTGATAACCAACGGCAGAAGGCACACGTCCAAGCAGCGCAGACACCTCCGAACCAGCCTGTGTAAAACGGAAGATATTGTCGATGAATAACAATACATCCTTTCCAACCTGATCACGGAAATACTCTGCCATCGTGAGGCCCGTCAGACCAACACGCATTCTTGCTCCTGGCGGTTCATTCATCTGACCAAATACCATCGTTGTCTTCTCGATAACGCCGGATTCGATCATCTCGTAATACAGGTCATTTCCTTCTCTTGTTCGCTCACCAACACCGGTAAATACAGAATATCCACCGTGCTCTGTCGCGATATTTGTGATAAGCTCCTGAATCAATACTGTCTTACCAACACCGGCACCACCGAACAGACCGATCTTACCACCCTTCTGATAAGGGCAAAGCAAGTCAACGACCTTAATACCGGTTTCCAGAATCTCTGTCTCGGTTGACTGCTCTGAAAACTCTGGTGCTTTTCTATGGATTGGAAGGTAAGTATCTACCTTTGGAGCCGGTTTATTGTCAATCGGCTGTCCCAACACGTTGAACATACGTCCCAGTGTTGCTTCACCGACAGGTACAGTAATCGGCGCGCCGGTACCAACCGCTTCCATACCACGTACGAGACCATCTGTCGGTCCCATCGCGATACAACGAACGGTGTCATCCCCTAAGTGCTGGGATACTTCGGCGTACAGTGTGTCACCGCTCTTTGTGGCAATCGTTATCGCATCATGAATCTCAGGCAGTTTACCTTCGGTAAACTTCGCATCGATAACGGCACCGACAATCTGGGTAACCTTACCTACATTTGTATCTGCCATTTCCTTAATCTCCTTTAACTTATTGCATCAGCTCCGGCAATAATCTCCGTAAGCTCCTGCGTGATTGCACTCTGTCTTGCTCTATTGTACTTGAGTGACAGGCTTCCGATCATATCATCCGCATTGCTTGTCGCGGAATCCATCGCCTGCATTCTCGCACCATTCTCACTGGCTACCGCCTCTAACAGCGCACCATAAATAATGTTGGACATATATTTCGGCACGATCTGGTCTAAGACTTCCTCCTCCGACGGCTCGAAGTTCATCAGCAGCTTATTGTCACTGATTGGCTGCTCCGGTGTAAAATCTTCCTCCCGGATCGGAAGCAGCTTCATAAGCTTTGCTTCCTGTGTCACGGTATTCTTGAAATTCGTATATGCGATATACACCTCACCAATCTCGCCCTTGGAATACTGCGTCAAAAGTTGCTTCGTAAGCTCGGTCGCATCGTCAAACAATGGTGCATTGATGATCTCTGATTCATCCTGATATATGCTGTAACCTTTTCTGGTCAAGCCCTCAATACCTTTTTTTCCGATACCATAGATATAGGTATCCTCCTTCGAAAATCCGGCTGCAACAATCTCCTTTACAACATTGTTGTTGTAACCACCGGCAAGTCCACGGTTCGATGTGATCGCGATAACTGCCTTCTTGTCACTGCCGTTTTCCTTCAGGAATTTATGGTTTGGTTCTTTCGTCATTGCAAGGATGGAACATATCGTATCATAGAGCATATTAAAATATGGTTTGTTGCTCTCAGCTCTCCCGCGTGCTTTCTGAAGCTTAACTGTAGAGACAAGCTTCATCGCCTTGGTGATCTGCTGCGTGCTCTGGACGCTTTCTTTGCGCCGCTTAATGTCTCTCATGGATGCCAAGAAAGATCAACCTCCTCGCTCTATTTATTAGAATGTTTCCTTGAATTCCGTAATTGCCTTCTTCAAAGCGTCCTCTAATTCGTCGGACAGCTTCTTCTCCTCGCGGATCTTCTCGAAGATGTCCGGATATTTCGTGGAAATGTATTCGAACAATCCACTCTCAAATTCCAGAATCCGATCTACTTCGATATCAAGCAGATACTTTCTTGTTGCAGCGTAGATGATAACAACCTGTTTTTCAACCGGCATTGGCTTATACTGAGGCTGCTTCAAAATCTCCTTGATTCTTTCGCCCTGTGCAAGCTGGTTTCTCGTATCTTCATCAAGCTCGGAACCGAACTGGGAGAATGCGGCAAGCTCGCGGTACTGTGCTAACTCCACACGAATTGGGGAAGCAAGCTTCTTCATGGCACCGATCTGTGCGGCACCACCAACACGTGATACAGAAAGGCCTGCATTTACGGCTGGACGGAAACCGGAGTTGAACATCTCTGTCTCCAGATAGATCTGTCCGTCTGTGATGGAAATAACATTTGTCGGGATATACGCAGATACATCGCCTGCCTGTGTCTCGATGATTGGAAGAGCTGTAAGCGATCCTCCACCGAGTTCATCCGACAACTTTGCTGCACGCTCTAAGAGTCTGGAATGCAGATAGAATACATCACCCGGATAAGCCTCACGGCCTGGTGGTCTACGGAGAAGCAAGGAGAGTGTACGGTAAGCAGTTGCATGCTTCGACAGATCGTCGTATACAACCAATACATCCTTTCCTTCTTCCATCCATTCCTCACCGATCGCACATCCGGCGTATGGTGCAATGTACTGTAATGGAGCTAAGTCGCTGGCGGTACTTGCAACGACTGTTGTGTATGCCATTGCGCCGTACTCTGTCAATGTCTTTACGATATTTGCTACGGTCGATGCCTTCTGACCGATTGCAACGTAGACACAGTTTACGCCCTGCCCCTTCTGATTGATGATCGTATCGATCGCGATTGCTGTCTTACCGGTCTGTCTGTCGCCGATGATCAGCTCACGCTGTCCTCTTCCGATCGGAACCATGGCGTCAATCGCCTTGATACCTGTCTGAAGCGGTGTGTCAACCGACTTACGGGAGATAACGCCCGATGCGACTCTCTCAATCTGTCTTGACTTCGTGGTTGCGATTGGTCCTTTGCCATCGATTGGCTGACCGAGCGCATTTACGACACGACCAAGCATCGCATCGCCAACAGGCACTTCCACCACGCGTCCTGTTGTCTTCACTATATCTCCCTCGTTGATATTTTTATGATCACCGAGAAGAACCGAACCTACATTGTCTTCTTCCAGGTTCATAACCATGCCGTATACTTCACCTGGGAATTCCAGAAGTTCGCCCTGCATCGCATTCTCAAGACCGTGAATACGCGCAATTCCGTCCGCTACCTGGATAACTGTTCCAACGTCGGATGTTTCCAGTTTTGTCTCATAGTTCTTAATCTGTTCTTTGATTACGGAACTAATCTCTTCCGGTTTTAAATTCATGGAACACGAACACCTCCTTCTTATGATTGTGCGAGTGCCTTTGACATCGTCTCAATCTTGGTTTTGATACTGCTGTCAACCACTCTGTCATCAATTCGGATCACAAGCCCGCCGATGATGGATGCATCTACCGTATAGGTTACTTCCATCGAAGCGAAATCTGTCGTCTCAAGCAGACGCTTCTCGATTGATGCCTTCTGTGCACCGGTAAGTGCAACCGCACTTGTCACACTTGCAACTCCTATATTTTTTACTCGTTTTACCTGTCTGATAAAATAGTGAAGCACATCTACAATCTTGCTGCCATGATCTTTCTCAACCATGATGCCGAACAATCCGACCATATCCTTCGATACGCGTCCTTTGAAAATGTTATCCACTATCTTCCGCTTCTCGTCCTTGTCAATCTGTGGATGCTTGAGAATGCGGAGCAATTCTTCGTTTTCCTGTAACACTGTCACAAGAGCCTGCGCTTCTTCGTAGAGCATATTCAGACTGCCTTCTTCCAAGGCAAGTTCCAAAAGTGCATCTCCATAGGTTGTTTCTACTTGTCTCGCCATGTATCATCACCCATCTCTTTCAGCGTCTCATCAATCAGAGAAGCCTGTGTGCTCTCATCGAGAGAGGATGCAACGAACTTTCCTGCCATCGCGGTTGCTACGCCGATGATCTCCTGTTTCACCTCATCCTTCACACGTTCTTTTTCAAGCTCGGCTTCGCTGTTTGCTCTGTCGATAATGCGTCCTGCCTCTTCCTTCGCCTCGGCAATGATGTTTTCCTCGTTCTTCACCGCACGTTTTCTTGCGGAAGAAAGGATCTCACCCGCTTCGCTGTTCGCATTTTTGATCTTCTCATCATACTCTGCACGAAGCTTCTCTGCCTCCGCGCGGTCTGTCGCCGCATGGGAAAGGTCATCCTTAATCTTGTTCTGTCTGTCCTCGAGCACCTTGCGCACCGGGTTGATCAGCACATAAGTCAGAAAGATGAAGAGCAGAAATACCGCAAGTCCCTGTATCAGAATATCGAACAGAAGCTGCGCATCCAGACCGAAGATACGGCCCGTCTCCTCTGACAGAAGCGCGATATTTGCAATTCCTGTCATATTTTACTCCTCCTAATTTTGTTCTTACTTGAAAGGCTTAACGAACATCAGAAGAAGTGATACAACCAGACCATACAGACCGGTTGTCTCGGCTACCGCCTGTCCAAGAAGCATCGTTGACATGATGTCACCCTTTGCACCCGGGTTACGTCCAACTGCGGAAGCACCGTAACCGGCAGCGATACCCTGACCGATACCAGGACCGATACCGGAACAAACTGCAATACCTGCACCGATTGCGGATGCAGCGTTAACTATTGTTTCACCTGTAATACCATTCATGAAATAATTCCTCCGTTTTTCTAAATATTAAATCTTATTACCCTTCTACATTTCGCTTATTTGCAACAAATGTCATCGTCAGCATACAGAATACATACGCCTGGATCACACCTGAGAACAAATCGAAGTACACATGCAGTGCCGATGGAATACCAATCTTTACAAATATCGGCAGCATGCCATAGTAAAGTGCCATCATAACGGTTCCTGCCAGAATATTACCGAACAAACGCAGCGACAGTGATACCGGTGTGGCAAACTCACTGATCACGTTGATCGGGAAGAACAGGAATATCGGATCGAACAGACTCTTGAATGCACCCCATTTCTGGTAACGAATGGATGCGTACTGTATCATGACAAATGATACAAGTGCGATACAGAGCGTCGTTCCGTAATCCGCGGTCGGCGGCCGAAGCATAAACAAGCCGGATATGTTCGAAAAAAGTACAAATATGAACAAGGTTCCGATGTAATTGATATAATGCTTACCAGCTTCTTTTCCCATCGTGCTGTTGACGAACTTGATCAGTGATTCGATGGCAAGCTCGACTCCAGTGGCGAATTTACTTGGGTTATCCCGCGTCTTCAGCACACTTCTTCTGGCACAGATTGCTAAGATCGCAATCACCAGCAGTACAATGAAGGTGCAGACATGGGTGGTGGTAATATATACCGTCGTGCCAAAGAAATGAATCGGATACAGTTCGTGAATATAGAAATCTACATCTTCGGAGCTGTTACTGATTACTTGTATTCCAGTGGCAAACCCACTCCTCATACGCTTTTCCTCCTTTTTTAATTTTTGTCTTTATGTTCTTCCTCAGGTTCTTCAAGCCCAAGGCGAATCAACCATTTCCGCATCTGTGGTTGCAGATAGGCGCAGATCTTCGGTTCGATCATTCCAAGTGCCACGCCGGTAAACGCCTGTATTCCAAGAAAAATGGAACCCACCAATAAAGCAAGCGTCACGATCATCCGTAGCAGACTGTTCACGATCACCTTTTTCTTCGCACCTGCCTCGCCCATATCGAGTGCCTGATCGAGCACATCATAGATATGGTAAATGCGCAGTGCCCCGCCGAGATTGCCGACGAGCAGTGCAAGAGCAAAGATATAATATGGACGCATAAAAAATGCACCAATCGCCAGAAAGACGATCATACAGACAGCCATGCCGATATACATTTCCTTCAATATTCTGTGAACCTCTGCCATGCTATGTCTGTCTTTTTGCCTCCACTTACTTGTGTTTATTATCCGAATTATTCAGGAATTTCCGTATAAGAATATACACGGAGCGAAAACCCGCCAGCACACCGATCACGATAAACCATACCATAAAATCTTTCCCAAATATACGATTTATCAGATATGCGATGCCCATGCTTATGAAGATCGTAACCACCATCGTAAACCCAATCTGCGTGATAAGATACAGCATCTTCAAGACCTGGCTTCTTTCTTTGTTATTCATTAAAACCCTTCCAATACAATCAGATATACACAAAGCTTATTATATAAGATTTTTCCTTATTTTTCAATCATTTATACACCGAATTAAACAGTATTTCAGAATTGTATTTTTCGCGAAAAGGTTGTCATTCCCTAACGATTGATGTAAAATAGCGGCATGGAAACGAAACTATTAAATGGAAATAACAAAGAAGCAATCGCAGAGGCATCGAAGATCCTGCAGGACGGCGGCTTGGTCGCATTTCCGACGGAGACCGTCTACGGATTAGGTGCTGACGCATTAAATGCAGATGCAGCCGCAAAGATCTACGCTGCCAAAGGGCGGCCAAGCGACAATCCGCTGATCGTCCACATCGCAGATACCAATGCGGTAGAGAAGCTGGCAGATCTGGAAACGATGAACCGGACGCACCCGGATATGGTAAAGAAAGCACACATGCTGATGGAAGCTTTCTGGCCGGGACCACTGACGATCATCTTTCCGAAGCTCGCTATCGTTCCAGACGGAACGACCGGCGGACTGCCGACCGTTGCGATCCGGATGCCATCCCACCCGATCGCACAGGAGCTGATCCGCACAAGCGGTGTCTCCATCGCAGCCCCATCTGCAAACACTTCCGGCAGGCCATCACCGACGACCGCACAGCATGTATGGGAGGACATGGACGGCCGCATCGAGATGATATTAGATGGTGGTGCCGTCGGAATCGGAATTGAATCGACGATCGTCGATATGACAGGCACGATCCCAACGATTCTTCGACCGGGCTTTATCACGAAGACGATGCTCTCCGAGATCGTTGGCGACGTGACGATCGATCCAGCTATTATCGAGCCGGACCCGAATCTTCGTCCGAAAGCACCCGGCATGAAATATACACACTACGCGCCACACGGAACGCTCAGTATCGTGGAGGCTGCCGCAGACGAATCGGCAAACCGGGCAAGTCTGCATTCCGGTGTCAAGGTCTCCTACAACGCGACCGAAGCGGAAACATTGCGCGTAGCGGAGAAGATCAAGGCACTTGTAAACGAAAAGGAAGCACAGGGCTACAAGGTTGCGATTCTCACAACCAAGGAGCATGCCTCCTTATATAAGAACTATTCGCATGTACTGATCGTCGGCGAGGGAAACAAGGGACAGACGATCTCCGCACGGCTTTATGCCGCCCTACGTGAATGCGACAGTGAACAGATGGAATATATGTACAGCGAAGCATTTGACCAGAACGAACTCGGTGGTGCCATTATGAACCGGCTGTTAAAGGCGGCAGGACACAGAGTCATCACCGTGTAGATATCATACATGCAAACCACATTAATGTATGATGTACATAATTACAATTCTAAAGCAGACCATCGAAGCACGCCGGCACTTAATGAGCGACTGATTTTGTCGCGAATTTAGTACCGCTGCGTGATGAGCTGAGCGGAAGCGCGTCTGCGTAGAATTCGTAATTATGTACATTCTTATATTTATATATGGTTTGCATATATTTCATAAAATTACAGGAGGATTTAAGATATGACAATCGCAATTGGAAGTGACCACGGCGGTTACGAATTGAAATTAGAGGTGATTAAGCATTTACAGGAGCGTGGCTATGAAGTGACCGATTATGGCTGTGACAGCACAGCATCCTGTGACTACCCAATCTATGGAAAGGCTGTTGCAGAGGCAATCGCTGCCGGCAAGCAGGATCTGGGTATTCTCATCTGCGGTACCGGTATCGGTATGAGCATGGTTGCAAATAAGGTCGAAGGTGTCCGCGCCGCACTCTGCAGTGACTGTTTCTCTGCACAGGCAACCCGCGAGCACAACAACGCCAATGTACTCTGCATGGGCGCACGTACAATCGGACCTGGTCTTGCACTTATGATCGTGGACAAATTCGTGGATACACCATTCTCAAACGATGAGCGACATGTAAGAAGAATCAAGATGTTCTCATAGACCTGATCAAATCACGTTACACCGTTGTAATCCACGAACCTGTGGTCGTTGAATCGCGGGCAATTCAGGAATAAGGCAGGACGAATATGCAGACGATTATTACAAACCTCAAACGAGCCTCTGTAGAAATCATCCTTCTCTCGCTGTTATGCGAGGAACCGATGTACGGCTACCAGTTGGCACAGGAAATTAAAAAGCGCAGCAATGGACAGTTCTCCCTTATGGAAGCGTCTATGTATCCCGTACTTGGACGGTTGAAAGAGCAGGGCGATGTTACAATGGAGACGGTACAGAAAACACCGAAGTCCAAGCGTGTCTATTATCATATTACCGAGATGGGGCGCAACCATCTGGCGCAGATGAAGCAGATCTTTGCAGATACTGTCGGAATCATCAATACGATCATTCAGGCATAATGTATTATATATTATACAGACGATCGCACAGAAAAAGCGGGTATGCATTTGGCATACTCGCTTTTTTTATCTTTTCTTATTTTGCTGGCTTCGGCGTTCCACAGGTACAGGTTGTGACGTATTTTTCATTTTTCTTCCTGCATTTTGGACAGATTCAGATTCTTCCAGACTTCACATCCTGACGGTAATCACGTTTGTTCTGTGCCAAAATGGATTCTGTAATCTGTTTTTGTCTCCGTTCTTCTGCCAGTTCTTCCCGCTCCTGCTGTTCAACCAGATCCATAGCCACATCCACCACCATCGGAGGCGGATCTACACGCAATGGTTCCGGTATAAACAAATGCGCAATCTTATCATCCAATGTTGTCTCTGTCTTGTACATGTAATGAGACGGTCTATTCAAGTTTCCTTTTTCGATTGGTTTCGGTGGTTTCGCCTTTATATTCGCAATCGTTGCTATCAACGATAAAACCACAAATACAGCTATCACAATCAAAATAATCATTCCATCTGACATAATTTCACCCCTGTCATTCTTCCGGTAGCTGCCAGTCTGCCAGTGCCTCCCGGTACACCGCAAGCTGCTGTTCATATATTTCTATGGACTGCTTTTGCTGTTCCGATGATGTCTGTAATTCTGCTTTTTCCGCCTGCGCAAGCAAAGCCTCGTAGCAGGCAACCAACCCCTCCAGACTCTTCTTTCCGCCGGCCTCTACATCCAGGATGCATTCCGTCTCGGAAACGGCATTCTGATACCAGACGACCGCCTCATCATAATCCATGCTATCTTTATAATAACAGCCAAGCTCATAGCAGATCTCCGCACACGGCGTATCAAGCATATCCCGGAGTGCGTATTTCATAAGCTCCGCGCCGTTCCCCTGCAGTCTTGCCAGATGTGCCAGCACGCAGGCTGCCTCTCTGCCCGCTTCCGCCATCGGATCTTTCTCCCATTCCATCGTGAAGAAATCCTCTGCCCGCTCAAAATCCGGCAGCTCACCACATTTTAGCAGTTCCTTCGCATACATCTTTCGAAGCTTTGGCGACAACGCACCATCCCTTGCATAGATCCGCTCACAGATCTCAAAATCCCGGCTGCCATGGACAGACAATGGCTTGTGTAAGATCTCGATCTCGCTGTCGAACACAACCGGATCTAACCGCACCGTCTCATGCACCGGGTCAATCCACGTAAACGTCCGAAGACGCTTAAAGAGCTTCGGGCGAAGCTCCCGTTTCACATTCATAACTGTATTGAACGCTTCTGTGACGTACCACATCTGCACGATCTCAATCTCCGGAAGCAGACAGTTCTTCAGATCAAGGAAACGCGCCCGGTTCTCCGCATCAAGCACCTCGTCCGCATCCGGCGCATAGATGTATTCCATCGTCGCCTTGGAGAATGAGAAATTCCGCGCCGCCGAGAAATCGCCAATCCACGTAAAATCATAGATCTGATCGGTATAGCGTGCCGCGACCTCCTTCGTGCGGTCGGTGGAACCTGTATCCACAATGATGATCTCGTCCATCAGGTCAGCGACACTGTCCAGACACCGCGCCAGAACCTGCTCTTCATTTTTCACGATCATACATAAACTGATGGTTGCCATTGCTACCCCCTGTCATTCGCATCATTTGTTTATCCGTACACATTCTTTTTTTATTATACCTGTTTTATATGTGGCAGACAAGTAAGATTCCTGCTCCTTTTTCGCAATTTTGCTTGACCTTCCAACGTAAAATGAGTATTCTATAAGGTGTGATATTTTATAAGAGAGGACTTCTACTATGAAACAGATTATTTTAACTGGCGATCGTCCGACAGGACGTTTGCATGTTGGACATTATGTAGGCTCTTTGAAAGAGCGTGTGAAACTTCAGAATTCTGGTGTCTATGATGAGATCTACATCATGATCGCGGACGCACAGGCACTCACAGATAACGCAGAGCACCCGGAGAAGGTACGTCAGAACATCATGCAGGTTGCACTCGATTACCTCGCATGCGGACTTGATCCGGAGAAGGCAACGATCTTCATCCAGTCTATGATTCCGGAACTGACCGAGCTTACATTCTATTATATGAACCTCGTTACCGTTTCCCGTGTGCAGCGTAACCCGACTGTAAAGGCAGAGATCCAGATGCGTAACTTCGAGGCAAGCATCCCGGTTGGTTTCTTCTGCTACCCAATCAGTCAGGCAGCCGATATCACAGCATTCCGTGCAACCCACGTACCGGTTGGCGAGGATCAGATGCCAATGATCGAGCAGTGTAAGGAAATCGTACACAAATTCAATACAGTATACGGCGAGACACTGACCGATCCGAAGATCGTACTTCCGGAAAACAGCGCATGTTTGCGTCTGCCTGGCATCGACGGTAAGGCGAAGATGAGTAAGTCTCTTGGCAACTGCATCTATCTTGCAGAGGAGCCGGAGGATATCAAGAAGAAGGTTATGTCGATGTTCACCGATCCGAACCATCTGCGTGTTGAAGATCCGGGGCAGGTGGAAGGTAACCCGGTATTTATCTACCTCGATGCATTCAGCAAGCCTGAGTATTTCGCAGAATTCCTTCCAGAATATTCTGGTATGGACGAGCTGAAGGAGCATTACACACGTGGTGGTCTTGGCGATGTGAAGGTGAAGAAGTTCCTGAACAATGTACTTCAGGCAGAGCTTGCTCCAATCCGTGAGCGTCGTAAGATGTGGGAGCAGAAGCTTCCAGATGTTTATGATATCCTGAAGGCTGGCAGCAAGAAAGCCAGAGAGACGGCAGGCAAGACACTTGAAGATGTCCGCCGCTCTATGAAGATTGATTATTTTGATAATGATAATCTGTTGAAGATGTAATTTTAATATAGATTAGTGTATTATGCAGAATGCAAAAAGGGGCGTTATAAAACGCCCCTTTTATTATCTTTATATCCTCTTCAATTTATTGAGCAGCTGCTCATCACTCATTCGAAATACATCATCGATGATCCAGATATGCATATCCCTTGCTCGCTGCTTGAAGAACATCGTGCCAGTCGTGTTATCACAGGCACGTGCTAAAACAAGTGCCTTTCTGGCATATTTGCCACCGAATTTTCGTGATACGGTCTCCAGCTCATGCAACGCACTGCCACCAGCCTTACCACTCTTGCAGGAGATAAAGATCGGACACACCTGCTTCATCAGGATCACATCGATCTCGTTCATCGTATCATATCCCTGGTTCATCGTGTCATGCACCTCACCATCCCAGTCAATATGCGCACCAATCACCGCATCCGAGAACAGGTAACCTTCCCGCGTCGCTACCTCATAGACATGCAGTTCCAGCATATTTCCTGCCTTTGCAATAATCTTCTTGATCTGATTATTCTTGAACCGAAACATCACTTTTTTCCCGTGTTCCTCATAATCCTTGAGCATACCGATTTCGTACAGATCCCGCAACAGACGGATGGCATCGCCAAGCTGATTGATGTATAACTCACTCCAACCTTCCCGCTGGTTCGGTGTGTTCTTGCGAAGTTCGTCAATGACTCCACAATGTTTGTTCCAATCTCCACGGTATCTACGGCACAGATCCCACATAATCCGGATATCCTCCCGGAACTGATCGGTAAATTTCCACTCCGAGATACTTCCCGTCTCCTTCGTGAGCAGACCGCCATGCAGCATGATATCTTCCGCAATACTGATATTGAAATGGTAATCCGAAGTAATCACCTTCGAACCACGGACATCAATTTCCTTTCCGGTAAATGGATCGATACGCAGCTTGCTGACTTCCATTCTTGCGGAAATACACCCAAGCGCGATCAGAAGCATCTCACTACCACCGGTCAGAGCAAACCGAATTCCCGGATATTCCCGGATAATGCCCGCCAGAGTTCCTATAATGTTATCGAGATCATCCTTTGGTACCTCAATAAATTCCAATTCCATATCTGGATATTTGTGGTCACGAAACTGCTCGATATCCCGGATCTGCTTCGTAATCATATTATCTTTGTGTCCGAGAAAAATCACGCGTTCCGGCATGTATTTCATCATCACCATCACATTCTCAATTGGTTCCTGCGAAAAGAATTTGACGATCGCTTTTGTTCTCTCCATGTAACTTCCTCCTATAAAAGAATTGCAAAAGTACCCACCCCTGATACTTTTGCAATGATTCATTCTCTATTCTTTACTGCATAGATGCAAATAACGCCGCAATCTCCTCTGGCGACAGTGTCCGGTTTGGATTGTCGTCCACTGGCATTGTCGGTGCTGGTTCTGCATCCATATTCATCGTTGTATCTGTGATATCCTGCTCTACTTCGTGCACTGCCTCTGCAACTTCCTCCGCATGTGCTTCCTCTGTGGACAGATCTGTCTGTCCCTGTTGTGGAAACGGGATCACATCTGCATTCTTCACATCCTCTGCCGGTTTATCTGCCTGCAGATTGCCAAGCAGAGCATCGATCATACTCTGATCTAACATACCTGTATTGGCTGCTTCTTCCTTGAATTCTGCCTCTTCCTTTAATTCCTTATCGGCACTGCCGCCAAACTGCGAGAAGAAGTCCTCCGTATTAAATGCAGGCTCTGGTTCTTCTGTTGGTGCAGCCTCTTCTGCAACCGTTTCTGGTTCTTCTGTTGGTGCAGCCTCTTCTGCAACCGCTTCTGGTTCTTCTGTTGATGCTGCCTCTACCTCTGCTGGTGTATCATCTGTCTGAGTCAGAGAATCATCTGCGATTTCTAGTTCTGCCTCATCAGCTGTATCATTCTCAATTCCACCGGGGATCTGTGACTCTGGTACATCAGTCTCAGTCGTATTCTCAACATTCGTTACCACTTCCGGTTGCTCATCTTCCGGCACTCGTTTTTGCACATCCGCGGTAACGGCTGTCGATGCTGCCTCTACTGATGGTGCTGCCTCCACATATTTCGGCATCTCGATCGCATCCACTGCCTCACGCAATGCAGTAAGCTGGGCTGTCACCTGCTGTAACTGGGCAACCACTGCCTGTACATCGCCTGCCAGCTTGCCAAACTCCTCCAGCACCAGTGCAGTATGATCCGGCTCCTTCTGTGCCTGCAATGCTGCCTGCATTTCCAGTTCCTTCTGCATCTGTTCCGCCTGCTGTACTGCTTCCTCTTCCTTCTTCCGATCATAATTGATCAGAATCTTGATCGTCTTTTTCAACGCCTCATCCAACTGCTCTGCCTGCGCAGACAGATAGGTGTTTGTCTTTCTCTGCTGCACATAGGAAGCCTTTGCCAGACGTTCCATATCGTTGAGGATCTCCGTATCCTCTTTTTTCGTATATTCCTGCAAGGTCTTTGTCACATATTCCTGCATTGCCTGTTCTTTCGCCACTTTGATGTCGACAAAGGACAGAAGCAACGCATAGATACTTCCCACCAATACAAGCGAGATTATCGCAACATAGACTGCCTGTGAACGATATGCAAGCATGCAGTATCCCCACGCCAGAAGCGCCGTGAAACTGATCATGCCAAGTGTTACCATTCTCTTATATCGATTCCCCATCTGTTTTTTGCCTCCCTGCTTCTCGCCACAGATTACCCTTTATAATGCTTCTCCGGATCTGCAAACTTCGTATATTTTCCAATCCAACGAAGATCGACGCTGCCCGTCTCACCACTACGCTGCTTGGCAATGATGATCTCCGCGGTCTGCGGTTTTGTCGTTGTCTCCGGATTGTAATATTCGTCTCGATAAATAAACATAACCACATCGGCATCCTGTTCGATAGATCCAGACTCTCGCAAATCCGAAAGCACTGGCTTGTGGTCCGGTCTTGCATCTACCGCACGGGAAAGCTGCGACAATGCAATAATTGGAATCTTCAGTTCCTTCGCCAAGTTCTTCAATGCACGGGAAACCTCCGCGATAAACTGCTGCCGGCTCTCCACGGCACGGCTTGGGCTCATCAACTGCAGGTAGTCGATCATGATAACCTGCACTCCATAATTCTGCTTCCATTTTCTTGCGATTGAACGAAGCTCTGAGATTGTAACCGATGAATTTTCCTCTATGTATAACGGCGAATTAGCAACTGCCTCTGTACTTTCGATGACCTTATCCCAGTCATCATCCGACAGATCGCCGACCTTCATACTCTTGGAATCAACCATTGCATCTACCGCCAGAATACGGCTTGCCAGCTGTTCCTTACTCATCTCCAATGAGAAGAATCCAACCGGAATATGTTTCATAACCGCCAGATGATGCGCAATATTTAAGACAAATGCCGTCTTACCCATCGCAGGTCTGGCTGCTACAAGCAAAAGTTCTCCGGCATGCATACCAGTCAGCATATTGTCCAAATCCCGGAATCCCGTCGGAACACCGGTAACCTTACCATCGTTTCTTGCCGCTTCCTCCATCTCACGAATGACATTCATCACAATCTCGCGGATCGGCACTGTATCCTCGGAGCCGTTTCGGTTCTGCACGAGCTTGAAGATACTCTGTTCTGCGCGCTCCATAATGACTTCAACCGGTTCCTGTGACTGGTATCCATCCTTCTCGGTATTCTCACAAAGCTTGATCAGCTGTCGGAGTGCCGCCTTATCCTTGACAATCTTCGCATAGTCCTTCACCGGAGCATACAACGGCGCTGACTGCACTAACTGTGCCAGCGTCACTGTGTTTGCCACTTCTTCCGGGATATCCTTCATCCGCAGCCGTTCTACCAGCGTGATCGGATCAACACTTGCGCCCTCAGAGTACAGTTCAACCATGTTATCGAAGAGAATTCCGTACTGCTTATTGTAGAAATCTTCTCCTGTCAGCATATCCACCAGATCAGAAATCGCATCCCGGTTTACAAGCATTGTTCCCACGATTCCCTGCTCCGCCTTTTCATTATGCGGTTGTACACGTCTTATCGTATTTTCATCCATAAAATTAAGCTTCCTCAATCTTCACGGTAAGATCTGCGGTTACCTTTGTATGCAGCTTGATTCCAACCGTACGTGTGCCCGGTGCCTTGATGGCATCCTTCATAACAATCTTCTTTTTGTCGATGTCATGTCCAAGCTGCGACTTGATTGCCTCTGCAATTTCCTTGGAAGAAATGGAACCAAAGGTTCTTCCGTTTTCACCCATCTTGATGGAAAGCGTGATGCTCTCCTTCTCAATCTGTGCAGCAAGTGCCTGTGCATCTGCCAGCACCTCTGCGGCAACCTTATCCTCATGTGCCTTCTTCAGCTTCAAATCATTCAGGTTCTTTGAGGTTGCTTCCATACCAAGCTTCTTTGGAAGCAGCATATTTCTTGCATATCCATCGGATACTTCTACAATCTGATCTTTTTTTCCAAGGCTTTTTACGTCCTGCAATAAAATAACTTTCATGTCTGGTTCCTCCTTAATTCCTAAATATCGCCTTCCCGATACATCTCATCTAAAAGCGTCTTTAACTGGATCAATACCAATTCATTTGTACTATTTGTAAACTGGGCTCCGGCGATATTTGCATGTCCACCGCCACCCATTTTTTCCATAATAATCTGTACGTTCACATCGTCGACCGACCGTGCACTCATATAAACCGTGCCATCCTTCTCTGTCGTAACAAATGATGCACGGATTCCTTCGATGTTGAGCAGGTCGTTCGCAACCTTCGCCGCAACCACCGTCGGTGCATCGGATTCCTTCGGATCAACCGTGGAAATCGCAAAATGCTCCATATAAATCTCCGAATTGATGACGCCCTCTGCCAACTGGCGATACGTGTACATATCACTTCGGAACATCTTTCTGACACGAACAACATCCGCACCACTCCGGCGCAGATACGATGCTGCATCAAATGTACGCACACCCGTCTTGGTCAGAAAATTATCTGTATCAATCACGATACCAGCATACATGGCATCCGCCTCGATTGGACGAAGCTTTACCTTGCCCTCGATATACTGCAGGATCTCCGCAATCATCTCACATGCAGAGCTTGCATATGGCTCGATATACGAAAGTGTTGCATTCTCGATCACCTCGTCCGATTGTCTATGGTGATCAAATACCACGATAGACTTTGCCAGACTGAGCAGCTCCTCACACTCGGTCATGCTTGGTTTATTCACATCCGTTACGACAACCAGCGTGTTCGGAGTTACCCGGCTGATTGCTTGTTCACTGTTGATGATCATATCATCGCCGTAAACGCTGTTCCCCATAAATCCGCTGATGATCGGGCGGATGGCTGAGGTCACCTCATTCACTACGATATATGCCTTTTTATTTAACGTCTTAACCAGACGATACACGCCCACTGCCGAACCAAACGCATCCGCATCCGGTCGTTTGTGTGCCATGATAATAACACTGTCTTTACTTGTCAGAAGCTCCTGGAACGCCTGTGCCTTAACACGCGCCTTAACGGTTGCGGACTTCTCAGTTCCTGCACTCTTTCCACCAAAATACGTCGTCTTATCACCATATTTAACAACTGCCTGATCGCCGCCTCGTCCAAGTGCCAGTCCGATTGCGGTACGCGCCCGCTCATACGCCTGCGCAAAGCTGTCTGTTCCAGCACCGACACCGATACTTAACGTAACTGGAATCTCGTTTCCGACATTGATACTCTTTACCTCGTCCAGAATCGCAAACTTTGTCTCACGAAGCTGTGGCAGATACTGCTGCCGGAATACGAAGAAATATTTATCCTTCTCCAGCTTCTTTCCAATCGCGTCGATCGTGGAAAGATACATGTTGATTCGTCGGTCAACCAGTGCTTCCACCAGCGAATGACGAACCTCCTCTGTATTCTCCATAACCTCATCGTAATTATCAATATACAACAGTCCTGCGACAAGCTTCTGGTCTTCATTTTCCTTCTTGTAGATCCGAAGCTCTGTTTCATCATACAAATACAAAGTAATCATGGCATCTGCCTGATGATCGACCATCGCATCCTCATCCGAATCCACTAACGCCTCGGAAAAATCGATACGGCGCAACAATGCCCGATAGACACGGTCGTTATATTCCAGATCCATCTGCATTTCCTCGGACGATAACGCCTCCGCATCCACCGCCGGGAAGAATGCCGAAATGTTTTTCCGAATCCGCTTCTTGGATCCAACGCCAATCTCTTCGATAAACTTTGCATTGCCCCACAGAATCTTACCATCCGTATCCAGCAGCGCATACGGAATATCCAGCTCTTTCAAAAGCTCCTTCTGAATCTGCCCCTGTTCCAGCGCAAACCGGAAGACAACCGGCATGATCGCCGCCTTCATTACAATGAAAAATATAATCTCACATACAACGAAGATAAAAACTGCCGCAGCGGCAATCGCACCGCTCTTTTTGTCATGTACATACAGCACGATCACCATGCCAACCAGAAGCACAGTCAGTGCCAATGGCATCAGCAGATATTGTTGTATTTTCTTTTTTAAGATCTTTTCGTTATTCATCGATTCTCACCTGTTGCCGTTTCAAACAGCCTCTCCCAGTGACTATTTTGCGATATTCGCAAGTCTTTCCTTTACCTGCTCCAATGTCTCTGTATACTTTTGCAGCTTTGCACGTTCTTCCTCAACCTTTGCTGCAGGTGCCTTATCTACAAACTTTGGATTTGCAAGCATACCGGATGCACGCTTGATCTCTGCCTCTAACTTTGTCTGTTCCTTCGTCAGACGCTCGATCTCCTTCTCGATATCCACAAGCTCTGCAAATGGAATGTAGATCGCTGCATCATGGATCACAACCGATACCGCATCATCTGCGATTCCACTCTTATCTGCCTGTACATGTACCTCGTTTGCATAGCCAAGCATAGCGAAGAAATTCTTACTTGCCGTAAAGATTGCACGAATGTCTTCCTTCGGCGATACAACATAGACACTTGCCTTTCTGCTCGGTGCAACGTTCATCTCTGTACGCACGTTACGGATACCGCGTACAGCTTCCTTGATCTTATCCACAGCAGCCTCATCTGCCTTGAAATCAAATGCCTCGTCATATTCCGGCCACTTGGAGATCATGATAGATTCCTCGTCGGTCAGTGTACAGAAGATCTCCTCTGTTACAAATGGCATATATGGATGCAACAGCTTCAGACCGGTTGTAAGAACCGTCTTCAATGTCCAGAGTGCAGCTGCCTTTGTCTCGTCTGCGTCGTCCCAGAGTCTTGGTTTTACCATCTCGATATACCAGTCACAGAACTCCTCCCACAGGAAATCGTACAGCTTTGATACTGCGATACCAAGCTCAAATTTTTCCATATTGTCTGTGACCTCCTGAACGAGATCATTCATCTTCGACAAAATCCACTTGTCCGCAAGTGTGAAGCCGTACTGCTTCATCGCTGCATCGACATCAGCGGTCATGGCAGCATCAATACCTGTGATATCTGCCTTCTCAATATTCATCATGATAAATCTGGATGCGTTCCAGATCTTATTTGCAAAGTTACGGCTTGCTTCAACTCTCTCCCAGTAGAAACGCATGTCGTTACCCGGTGCATTTCCGGTAATCAGTGTGAATCGGAGCGCATCGGCACCATACTTGTCGATAACCTCCAATGGATCGATACCATTTCCAAGGGACTTACTCATCTTACGTCCCTGATCGTCTCTGACCAGACCGTGGAAGAGTACCGTGTGGAACGGAAGCTTGCCTGTCTGCTCGATCGATGAGAATACCATACGGATTACCCAGAAGAAGATAATATCGTATCCAGTTACAAGTACATCGGTCGGGAAGAAGTAGTCCAGATCTTCCGTCTTGTCCGGCCAGCCAAGTGTAGAGAATGGCCAGAGTGCAGAGGAGAACCATGTATCCAGTGTATCCTCGTCCTGCTTTACATTGTTGCTTCCACATTTTGGACAAGTGCACACGGTCTCCTTCGATACGATCGTCTCCCCACAGTCCTGACAGTAATATGCCGGGATACGATGTCCCCACCAGAGCTGTCTGGATACACACCAGTCACGGATATTATCCAGCCAGTTGTAATAGGTCTTGTCCATACGCTCCGGAATCAGCTTCAGCTTGCCGCTTACAACTGCTTCCTTCGCCGGCTTTGCCATCTCGCTCATCTTGACGAACCACTGTGGCTTTACAAGTGGCTCTACCGTTGTCTTACAACGGTCATGCGTACCAACCATATGCTTGTGTGGTACAACCTTCACGAGAAGTCCGAGTGCATCAAGATCAGCAACCATTGCCTTTCTTGCCTCATAACGATCCATGCCTGCATACTTGCCGCCAAGCTTGTTGATCGTAGCATCATCATTCATAATATTGATCTCTTCGAGATTATGACGCTTTCCAACCTCGAAATCGTTCGGATCGTGTGCCGGTGTGATCTTTACACAGCCGGTTCCAAAATCTTTATCTACATACTCATCGGCAATCACCGGAATCTCACGGTCCGTGAGTGGCAGCTTCAGCATCTTGCCAACGATATCCTTGTATCGCTCGTCCTCTGGATTTACTGCAACGGCTGTATCACCGAGCAATGTCTCCGGACGTGTGGTTGCGATCTCTACGAATCTTCCTTCCTCGCCAACAACCGGATAATTGATGTGCCAGAAGAAGCCATCCTGCTCCTCATGTACAACCTCTGCATCGGAAATGGATGTCTGACAAACCGGACACCAGTTTACGATACGGGAACCTCGGTACATATATCCTTTTTCATACAGCTTACAGAATACCTCTGTAACTGCCTTGTTATTTCCTTCATCCATCGTGAAACGCTCACGATCCCAGTCTGCGGATGAACCCATCTTCTTCAACTGGTTGACGATCTTGCCGCCGTACTCTCTACGCCAGTCCCAGACACGCTCTAAGAACTTCTCACGTCCAAGGTCTTCCTTGTCGATGCCTTCCTTCTTCAAAGCCTCGATAACCTTCACCTCTGTCGCGATGGCCGCATGGTCGGTTCCCGGCTGCCACAGTGCATTGTAACCCTGCATACGCTTGAAACGGATCAGGATATCCTGCATCGTATTATCGAGTGCATGTCCCATATGCAACTGTCCGGTAATGTTTGGTGGCGGCATCACGATGGTGAACGGTTTTTTGCTCCGGTCTACCTCCGCGTGAAAATATTTGTTTGCAACCCATTTTTCATACAGACGCGGTTCAATCTCCGCCGGGTTGTAGTTCTTCTCTAATTCCTTAGCCATGTCTTTCTTCCTCCATATATGAATGATGTCGTGTATAAAAATACACAATCAAACTTCTCTTGTTTTGTATCTGCAATCCGGAATTACAATTCCAGATTGTAGGTCGCAAGCAACTCCCGGATATAGCTTTCAATGCCCGGATTCGCTGCAATACTTGCTTTTAACGCCGCCGTGGCATTCTGCCGGATCTTCTCACAGCTTGCCATCTTCTCGCGGATCTTCTGCCGCCGTACATTCAAGCCATGCTTAATCTCAACCATCTCCCGCCGGTCGATCAGTGCATTTGTCTGATTCTTCCAGACCATTGGATCGGTCACGCCAACATCAGAAAGCTGTTTTACCAGCCTGTCACACGCAAGATAATAGCTCTCGCTTGCCTGTGAATATTTCTTTGCATCGCGCTGCATCTGGTTGTACAGATCCCAGCGGTACATCAGTTCCTTCCCGGAATTGACGTCGTATTTTTCATAGATATAATCTAATGTATTTGTATTATTGACATATTTTGCTTTGACTTTATTCAGTAACGAGATTGCCCTTTGAAGCTTTGCGTCGTTTTCCTGTACGCGCCGGTTGATATTTGCATACTGGATATAACACACGGCAAAGCAGATCACCGCAATCGTTCCTTCGATTGCCGCTGGCAATGTCACATCCTTCTTCGCAAGCAGCGCCACCGCAAACAAGGTAATGCTAATCAAAAGGAATAACACCAGCACCACGATCAAAACGCTTCGAATCCGGTATGCATTGTCAGTATCCTCCACACGTGCATATTTCAGATCTTCTTTTTCTCCCTCGAGATATCCCATGTCGTTTTTCAGCATAGAATCCCGCATCTCCATATCATTTAAGTTTTTGATCGTATCCGGAATGTCATCCTCCAGCCGCTGCATCGTACGATACTGCTCTGTTGTAAGCAGATTCTCTGACTGCTGATATTTACTACGGTTGCCGTCAAGACGTTCAATCTCCTTCGCCGTATCTATGATATCTTCTGCAAGATTCACTGGCAGTTCCTCGATTCGCTGAATATCAACGAGATAATCCGTCACGAGTTTGTACTCCTGCTTCATATCCTCCATGTGATATTTCGTATCGACTAACTGTTCACAGAAATCGCCAACGGTCTTTCGCTCTCGATTCGACGATACCGTCTCTTTGACTTCCCGCCGGATCTCCGGATCAACACGTTCTTTCAGCACCGCTTTTTCCGCGGCCCGCTTCGCCTTTTCCTTATTTCGTTCTGCCCTCGACTGATTCCTGCGCTTTCTGCGTTCTTCCCGCATGCGTTCCTGTTCTTCAATCAAGGCGTCATATTCGGCATCATCTTCATTCAAGTATGCCTTGATCTTCTGAAACATTCCCATCAAATCGCCTGCTCTCTGAATTCATCCTTCAATTGTCCAAGTATAATATCCATTCGCTTGTCGTAATCGATCATGTCCTTATTCATACGGTTGTATACCGCACGTTGTAACATAGAGAAGATTGTCATCTCCCGGACATCCTCATTCGAATCTCCGATCTCAATCATCAAATTCTCAAAATTATCTTCATCGAGGTCAAACTTCCGCATTTCCTGCTTCAGTGTCGTCGCATCGTTCCCTGCCGAAAATACGATCAGGTAACTGCGCAGACTCTCCTCGTTGCCATTTAATTCATACGCTTTCATGAAATAGCTTTTTGCATCTTCCACATCCATGTTGTTGGCTGCTGCCACACCTCGGTTGTGATAGACATTTCCAAGAAATACCTTGTCTGTGATATCCTGCTGGTTGTCCAGAATCTCATCGTAAATCGATGCCGCCTTGATGTATCTGCGGTAGCCAAGATAGCTGTCTGCCTTTAATTTCTTACGCTGACTTGATGTCAGCCGACGATATTTCTGCCATGCTTCCACATAAGTTGCAATCTCGTCCGGTGTATAGTAATCCCCGGCATTTAAAATTTCAACCAGCAGATCCTGTGCAAATGTCGCCTTGTTCGAAAGTGCTACCAGCTTCGCTGCAAGCTCCGGCATATCCAGCTCATCCCGAATCCAGTCAAACAGCTTCTCAGACAGAGAAGACTTCGAGATCAGCACGGTATTATTGTAGATATAAAAGCACAGCTCCTCGTAGGTGTTGATCTCCACCTTCGTATTCAGAAAGATGAACGGATGCGATGCTTCTTTTCTTGTACATAAGATAATTTTTGACATTAAACATCAAACTCCTTACGATAAATCTTGTTCGTGGTCGGGAATAATTTTCCAAATCCAACATCCTTAATGATAAATGCGCCATGATGTGGATTCTCAAATTCCACCTCCACGGAGAACTTAGACGTCTTGTTCGGACGTTTCGGGATTCCGTGCAGCTTCACGACTTCCCGCTCTTCTTCTCCGGTCTTCCGGTTCCGGTATACCAAAGTCAGGGACTCTGTATCATCCAATATAATACTGATCTTTCCGTGGATGTTGTACCACTGTCTGCCGCCCAAGGCGATCGGAATAAACCGATCCTCCTCGTCCTCCGAAGAGATTCCGACATCAAAGATCACATTCTCCTTTGTCTCTACAAAATACTTCTTATAAAATTCGCCATATTCACCGCCGACTGCCTTGTAGCAGGCACCCTTGGTATAGATATTCTGTCCGGCAAATACACGTCTGCCCTGCGTCAGAAGCTCGCGTGATTTGTTCAGCCATTTCTCGGAGAATCCGAGTCCGGTCAAATAAATGGCCGAAATGTATGTTTTCTTTGTCTCATTTGCCACAATCTTTGCAAATGTAATATCCATCAGGATATTGTCACCGCCGAAGGCTGCCAGATTGAAATTCTCAGAATAGTCCTCATGTGTGACACTGATCGTGTTCAGTTCGTGTCCATGCGAGATATCAATTCTGTAATAATGCAGGCCATCCGTATTGTAATCAAACAATCCCACACTGTTTGTGCGCAGGCTTTCATCCTGATTAAAAATGTAATACAGACCACTGTCAAGATGGCTCGTGATCTCCACCTGCTCCTTCTCGACACCAAGCTCCTTGTAAAACGTTGAAAGTACACGGAACAGATCCTTGTTATATTCTGGAATCGTAATGACAAGCTTCTTTACCGTCGCGCCCTCATAACGATACAGGAAAGAATCGACATGCATTTTAAGCATCATTAAAAACAGCTTGCGATAACTGTAACGCGTATTATGCACCTCAACAGTCTCCTCACTGCGCGCATTCTGAAACAGCTCATCCAACACGATACCCTGCTCCTTGAAACGTGCCTCGGAAGCTTCGGATCCAACATACCACTCTCCGGTCTCTAAGCCGAAGAAAAGGATGTTTGGCATCATATATGTTTCTTTGTTATTTAATTGGTTGACTGTCTCCGGCTCGCGCGAGATGTCGTTATAAAAACTAATCTGCGTGGAATCCGAACACAGATCCATGCCTATATAATACGCCTCTGACATGTCTTTTTCCTTTCGTACTTATATCTATTTCTATGCATTGCAATCCACAGGTTTCCCCGCGATATTACAATATACTCAAATTCTCTTCAAACAGATGTACCGTATTCAGGTAAACATCCAATGTCTCTAACAGCTCATTATCTTCCCGCATTTCCTGATTGACAAGCATGCTGTTGATAATCTCAAAGCGGTTCCGGTCTTTGCGGTTAAACGCTTTGGACTTCAGCGATTCACTCTCTACCACATAAGAAGTACCCTGCTTATCATCCGAGATTTCATAGACAAGGCGCTCGCCGTGGAACACGACATATTCCTTCACATACATGCCCGGAATCATCTCATCCAGAAGCTCTGTCTTGTAGATCAGATTCTGTCTGGAACCAGTATCAAATGCGTACTTCACTGTTACCTGTTTGCCCGGCTCGCTCTTGTAGATCAGATAGGTCTTGAGCATGACATCCTGTGGCAGCTTGATAAAGGACTGGAAGCTCTTGTAGAACGGAAGCAGCTTGCCTGCATCCATAAACTTGCCAACCGCATCCTTGATCCACGTCTTCTGCTCGCCCGTATAACGATCCAGCTTCGAGAAGTGATGCAGCATGGACATACGGGAAATCTCATCCTCGATATTGCCCTTCTGAATCTCCTGATACAGACAGTCAAAGACACCACTTGGAATCTGTGCATCTTTGATTAGATAGTTATAGCATGCAAACCGCAGGAACGCCTTTACGACCAGTCCACGGTTTCTGCCTGCATAATACGCGGTAAAGATATCGTAGATGTACTCGACATTTCCCATCGCGAACATCATCTGTGCCAATGTATTTTCTGCCAGCAGGGAAATATCTCTGACACGGTTACGCACCGTCTTAAAAATACCTGCCAATTCTTCCAAGTCACCCTTATAATGGTTGATGATATATACCAAAATCCGCTCATTGACCTTACCGGATTTGTACAGATGGATACAGATGGAAAGCAGATCCTCATTTAAGAAGCCATTGCTGTCCTCCACACCATAATCCGCCAGACGATACAGCTCTTCACTGTCGATCTCATCGAAGCCATACAGCTTCACCGCCTGAAATGCCTTGTCGAACATGTTCATATCGACCATGTAAGCGATCATCACACGTGCATTTGCGTGATTTAAGTATTCGATATCCAATTTTTCGAGATACTTTGTAAGCACCTCGTTATCCAGATTCTCATGGTAATATTCAATAATATTCAGATATGCCTGCTGCTTGTAATCATAGGAGATCTCATCACAGTTAACAATATCTCGTGCGGCATTGACCTCGATTGCCTTCTTGAATGTGAAATCACCAAGCTGCTCATAGTTATGCAGCAGCACCCGGTAATCCCGCGGACTGTATTTACAGCAGATATCCATATATGCATTTTCATCTACAATACGTTCCAGTCGATACGGAATAGATCCCGCATACCGGTTTCCCGCGCTATCCTCGAAGATAATGGAAGCCGTGTTCGACAGAATCTCCACATATGCTTCGCCGTTTACGATCGGTACGCGCTGTACTTCCTCTAACTCCTGATGCGTCACGATCACGGCACGCACGCCCTTGTTAAAGCAAACAAGCTTCCGACGGAAAATAATGTTGATCAGCTTGCTCGCATAAAGCGGACTGACCGTCTCTGGCTCCAAGAACTCATCATAAAGCACAGTCAGATCATCGCTGACCTTGCCGCTGATAATCATATTCTCCATGAAATCCTGCATCGTTGTCGCATATTCATGGTACACCTTCATGTGCTGGGACTTGTTGTAAATTACGTTCGCATACAAGTACGCAAGCTCTTTTTCGGAAAGTGTATTCTTATAATTCAGATACATCAATACCGACTGCGGTATCAGATCATATCTGGAGAAATTCATACTCTTGACAAAGCACTCATTCAGCCCGATAAATTTCAGGTTGCGTTCCACTGCATCCCGGTAGAACCGATGGTACTTGTTATCCAGTTTTCCTGCGCTGATCAGCATCGAGCAGATACTTGACAGCACCTCGTCACTCTTTTTCTTGGAGTAAATGCTATCCATGATCTCGAAAATCTTCGCATCAAACTGACGGAATGATGCCGCAAGCTGGATAAACGCCTCGATCACTTCGTCCGACAGATACTGGTGGCGCAATCCCCATCGGATCGTTGTAACCTCAAGATCTGTAATATGCTTCAGCAGCAACGGGTTGTTGTTTAAGACTTCGCAAAGCTCCATGTACATAAGCGGGCTGTTGTATCCCTGCTCATACAGGTTTTTAACTTCCCGGTACAAAGCGGTCTGATCGTTATTATAGGTATCATCCACAAACAGCAGCAACCAGAAATAGAAGATCTTGTCATCCTCTGTGTGGTAGCTTCTGCGAATCAGTTCCTTTGCCTGTTCGGTCGCACGGCGGTCCTTGCCAACCATCGCCTTCAGATATGCATAATAACAACTCTGCTTGTTGTTCATTCCAGAGTTATCGACATCCGCCTCGATACGCAGGAATTCTTGTTCTACCTTCTCTGTCTCTCCCTGCATAATGTTCATATGCATTGTTCCCAGACGGTACAGATCTTCCTCTGGTACATAGCGTGCCAGATTGTTAAATGCAAATAAGGTCGTGCTAATGTATTCCCGAAGCTGGATTCTGCCCATGCGGTAATCCATATATGTCGTAATCAAGCGCACCTGATTCGACTTAATCAGATGTGTTTTGCTGCCCGGTTTGGACACTTTTATCTCTTTTTCTGTCGGCTTGGACAGGTTAATCTCAATCTCGATTGTCTGGTAGACATTCTCGATAATGATTCTGCCGGATGTCACGCCGTCCGGAATATTCTCCGGTGAAATCAGTACATCCAAAGCATACAGATTGCCATAAAAATCGGCACTTGTAATCACCTTTCTCGCTGGAATAATGAAATCCTCGGTGGAGCGTACCGTTGAACTGCTGTAGCCCCATGTGTTTTTGCTGATGTTAATCGAAATCTTGGAAAGCTCCTCCGGGAACTCCAGATTGATCTTCGCCTTGGATACTGACAATGTCAGCGCACGTTTCTTGTGTACATAGACGAGGAATTCCTCCAAAGCCTGATTGACCGACTGGCTTTCCATCAGACTGTTGTAGATCTGCTTGATCACCGGATCGCGGTTGATAAATGTACGCTTAAAATCATCGCGCACAAATACACGCGCCGCCTCTGCCCAGTTGCTCTCAGCGAGTGTCGCAAATTTGAAAAGATCATCGATCTTCTGATCTCCGTATTTTACATATGGTGTCGTGATGTCAATATCATACAGAATCTTAAATTCTCCGCCGTCCGTAATGACACTGATATGTCCTTTGTAATTTTTACCTGCTTCCAAACAGGTTGCATCGAATGTGAATCCGACATCAAAATTCTTCGCAATAAATGTATGCTGGTTGAACCGCAGCATATAGCGGCTATCATACACCATCGCTTTGATGACGTGGTCATTCGTGCTGTTCACCGTGAAGACACCTTCGTACAAAGTTCCCGATTCTATATTCAGTTTTAAAAACTTTTCTGATATCGCTACCTCAGGCCGGTCTACCTGAAATTCGCCCTTTGCGTAATGTTCTACTATCGCCTTCATGGTATCTCCTTTATTTCTCGGCTTCGTAATGAAAACCTACTTGTCATTCGTCTATTTAATAGGTATAATTATCGATATGAGGGTATAGTTCACCCACTATCCCCTTTTAACACATATCACATTATAACAAACCCCCTTTCTTTTTTCAAGACAGGGATATAAATGGTTTGTTTTCTAATTATTAGGAGGAAACTATGAGCAACGGACCACTTCGCATCGAACAGTATGAGACTGTGCGATATGACATAAATTGCAATCCACTCGGTGTCCCGGACAGCGTGACACGCGCGATCATGGAAAATATCAGCGCGGTCGGTCGCTATCCTGACACATACTACGACCCTTTACGGAACGCCATCGCTTCTTATGCCTGCTGTGCGCCAGAGCATTTGGTGCTTGGCAGCGGCAGCTCTGATCTGCTGCGTCTCTTTGTTGCACTTCTTGCACCAAAGAAGGCTTTACTGCCGATCCCATCAGCCACGGATTATGAACATGTATTATCCGTGTATGGTTGCGAAACAGACTTCTATGAGCTGGACATCAATCAGGATTACCATCTGGATATGGATGATTTTATTGCACACTTATCGGATACATACGATATTGTGATCCTCGGAAATCCAAACAATCCAACCTCCCAGCTTATATCAAAAGCAGATATCGAGAAACTTGCAGCCGCATGCAAGGAGCTTGGCATCGCACTTTTACTCGACGAAATGTACATTGAATTTACAGAGAACTATGAGCGTGACACTGCGATCTCTCTGGTAAATACCTATGATAACCTGATTATTTTGCGCAGCGTATCCAAATTCTTCTCTGTACCAGGACTGCGACTTGCTTATGCGATCATGAACAACGAAACAAACATGACGATCATCAATATGACCGCCACACCAAACAGCATTTCCTGTCTGACCGCAGCTGCCTGTACTGCTATGCTGGAGGATACCGCCTACATCCACGAATCGCACTCCCGCATCTTTACCGAGCGCAACCTGATCTATGCAGCAATGAATACAAACAAGAATCTGCGGTTGTTCAAACCGAGTGCAAACTTCGCGCTGATGCAGATTCTAAAAGAGGATGTCACTGCAAAATCCCTGCTGGCACATTGCAATCTGAAGGGCATTGTCCTTCGGAACTGCGAGAATTTTCACGGCTTGGATTCGCATTTTGTACGATTCTCAATCATGAATCCGATGCAGAACGACCTGATGGTAAATACAATTCTGGAACTGTTACGATAACACTTTTGAGTTTTCGCAAAACAAATTCACAGAAACCAAAAGAGCAGCTGGAACACATATCTGTTTCCAACTGCTCTTTTTGATTGTTATCGTATTGCTGTTATTTGCCCAGCTCTTTCTCACTCATTGCAAGTGCAGATGCGATTACTGCATCCATATCATAATACTTGTACTCGCCAAGACGTCCGCCGAAGATCACATGCTCCTCCTGCTCGCCAAGCTCCTTGTACTGCTGATACAGCGCGCCATTTTTCTCATCATTTACCGGATAATATGGCTCATCGCCCACCTTCCACTCAGAAGAGTATTCGCGTGAAACAACGGTCTTTGGCAGATCATTGCCTGCATCATCCTTGCCAAACTCGAACCATTTATGTTCGATGATACGTGTCCAAGGTGTCTCAGCATCTGTGTAGTTCACTGCCGCATTTCCCTGGAAGTTTGGCCTGTCTAAAAGTTCTGTCTCAAACCGCACGGAACGATATTCAAGCGCGCCAAGCTTATAATCAAAATAAGCATCAATGGCACCTGTATAGACAACCTTCTCTGCCATCGCATCATACTCTGCTTTGTTTGCAAAATAATCGGTAGAAACCTTTACTTCAATACCAGCCAGAAGGTTCTCCACCATCTTCGTGTAGCCGCCCATCGGAATACCCTGATACAGCGCATTGAAATAATTGTTGTCAAATGTCAGACGGACTGGCAGACGCTTGATGATAAACGCAGGAAGCTCTGTACATGGGCGTCCCCACTGTTTTTCCGTATAGCCTTTTACCAGCTTCTCATAGATATCTGTTCCAACCAGACTGATTGCCTGCTCTTCCAGATTCTTAGGCTCCGTGATACCAGCTGCCTTTTTCTGCTCTTCGATCTTTTCCGCTGCCTCTTCTGGCGTTACCACACCCCACATTTTATTAAATGTGTACATGTTAAACGGCAGGCTGTAAAGCTCGCCTTTGTAATTTGCAACCGGTGAATTCGTGAACCGGTTGAACTCTGCAAACTTCGTAATATAATCCCATACCTCTTTGTTGTTCGTGTGGAAGATATGCGCACCATATTTGTGTACATGGATACCCTCTACATCCTCTGTGTACACATTTCCGGCAATATGCGGACGCTTGTCAATCACAAGCACCTTTTTCCCTTTTTCCTTTGCCTGCTGTGCAAACACCGCACCGTAAAGTCCGGCACCTACCACTAAATAATCATACTTTTTCATGTTTACCCTCCTCTTAGCCTTTAATCTCTTCGAAATATATCTCTTGTATATACCTTTTCCTGCACATCGTCCAGCTCTGCGCTGTAACGGTTTGCAAGAATTGCATCACTCTGTTTCTTAAACTCTACCAGATCATTTACGATCTTAGAGCCAAAAAATGTCGTTCCATCCGGTAGTGTCGGCTCATATACGATTACACTTGCCCCCTTCGCCTTCACACGTTTCATCACGCCTTGAATCGAACTCTGACGGAAATTATCCGAATTTGATTTCATCGTGAGTCGATAGACACCAATCGTAACTTTTTTCTCACTTTCAGCATTCCATTCATTGTTCGCGCCATAGCTGTAATAACCGGCTTTTTCAAGCACACGACCCGCAATAAAATCTTTCCGCGTCCGGTTACTCTCCACAATCGCCGTCATCATATTCTGTGGCACACTGTCATAATTCGCAAGCAGCTGCTTCGTATCCTTTGGCAGGCAGTACCCACCATAACCGAAGCTCGGATTGTTGTACTGTGTTCCGATTCTCGGATCCAGGCACACACCATCAATAATTGCCTGGGTATCCAGCCCTTTCATCTCTGCATAAGTATCTAACTCATTGAAATAGGATACACGTAGGGCGAGATAGGTGTTTGCAAAAAGCTTGACCGCTTCTGCTTCCGTAAATCCCATAAACAGCGTATCAATATTTTCCTTTTCTGCGCCCTCCTGCAACAACCGTGCAAAAGTATGCGCCGCCGCATCTACTTCTGCATCCGACTTATCTGTACCAATAATAATACGGCTTGGATACAAATTGTCATACAGCGCCTTGGACTCCCGCAGAAATTCCGGAGAAAACAGAATCCGGCTTGTCTGATATTTCTTTCTTACTGACTCCGTATAACCAACCGGGATCGTCGATTTGATTACCATAAATGCTTCCGGATTCACCTTCAGCACAAGTTCAATCACGGCTTCCACCGCTGTGGTATCGAAGAAGTTCTTCTGACTGTCGTAGTTTGTCGGCGCAGCAATGATGACAAAATCCGCATCGCGGTATGCTGTCCCTCCATCTAAGGTTGCTGTCAGATGCAACTCCTTCTCTGCCAGATACTTCTCAATATAATCGTCCTGAATCGGAGAAATCTTATGATTGATCTTCTCCACCTTCTCAGGCACGATATCCACCGCTGTCACCGTATGCTTCTGAGACAACAGGGTTGCAAGTGACAATCCGACGTAGCCGGTTCCTGCAACCGCAATCTTTATATCTTCAAATGTTCTCATATTCGAAATCCTCCTGTAACACGTCTTTTCGAATAACTATTTACTCACTCCGCAATGCTTCCACTGGATCCTTCTTTGATGCTACACGCGACGGAATCAGTCCACCGATCATCGTCAGCACAACGCTGATGACAACCAAGAGCGCACCACCTGTAACCGGAAGCTTCGCAACGCCGGTTAGTCCTGCAAAATGGTGAATGACTGCATTGATTGGGATGTTCAGGAGCACGGTAACTCCAATACCGATCAAACCTGCCACGAAACCAATGATAATCGTCTCCGCGTTAAATACACGCGAGATATCCTTCTTCGATGCACCGATGCTTCGCAACACACCAATCTCCTTCGTCCGCTCCAATACGGAAATATATGTGATGATACCAATCATGATCGAGCTTACCACGAGCGAGATTGCCACGAACGCCATCAGCACATACGAAATCGCATTGATAATCGTACTGATGGAAGACATCATCGTTCCTACCATATCTGTGTAAGAGATTTCCTTCTCCTCTTCGCCGTTTGCTTTCACCATATCGTTATATTCTTCGATCACGTCGATGATCTTTTCCTTCGACTCAAAATCGATCGGATAGATGCGGATGACCTTCGGATCATTCTCATAAGCGATACCAAGTGTGACAAGGTTGTCATCATAGGTCGCATTCTCAGCAGATTTCAGATCGGACAGCGACATGCTGTTTGACACACTTTGCGTCTGTTCCGTCATCGTCTGCATGAACTGTTTCAACTGATCTGCCGGAAGGCTCGCCATATATTCATACAGCTGATTCTCTGTCATGTCTGCGATTCCCATCTCGCTCATTGCATCCTGCGCCTGCTGCTCAGCTTCCTTCTGTGCCTCCTCGTTCAGATCTGCACCAAATTCATAGCCGGTAAATACATTCTTATCTGGATCATCCAGCTGCGCCTTGCCAACTTCGCTGTCTCTCGACAGATCCATCAACTTCTCCACCAGTGCATGCGTATAACCAATCGTCGTTGTGATCGAATGTACCGTTGCATCCTCATTCGGACGGACGATACCAACCACCTTGATATCCAGACCATTTTTGATCTTATCTTTCAGGTAATCAGCATCATCGCTCTTATCCACATAACATTTCTCTGAATCATCGTATTCGTAAAAATCGGAAGATGGAATTACCTTATAGGTGAGGCTCAGCAGGTCATCATAGGTGTACGAGGTGTTTGGATACGTCTTCGTCTCACCCTTCAATGCCGCACGCATCATCTCCTGCATCTCGCTGACATCCCGGATGCCAAGCGAATACAACTCATAATCGCTGATCTCGTTATCCTTCGTCACGACCATCACGACTTCATCGTAATTCTCCGGCCAGCGTCCGGCTACAACATCATACTGGTTCTCGAGCAGCTCCTGATTGCTGATCATCTCGGACCAGACATTCGTCGTACTCTGCGTCCCTGTCATACCCAGGTTATCCATCTCTGACATCGAACCAAATCCGATACTGTCAAAGACGGTACTTGGATTGACCTGATAGACTTCTTTCTCTACATCACTTTTGTAAGCGTTAATCGTAATGCCATAGGTGTACATGATATCGCTGGTGTAGTCCTTCATCTTCTGACCGTCACCTTCCTCGATATAATCCTTGAAGGATACCATGTCGTTAACCTTGACTTCACCAAGCATATTCTTCATATAATTACCGACAAAGTTGTTTGAATACACCTTGTCCATATCATGCTCTTCTTCACTCTTCATCTCGGTGCCGAGCATAATTCCCATCATTGCGGACATGTCAATGGACTCATCCGTGATCTCCAGCGGGTAGGTAGAAAGAGTATCTTCCTCCACGCTCTTGATATAATTCCGGAATCCATCGGACAACGATAAGATCAGCGCGATTCCGATGATACCGATACTGCCTGCAAATGCGGTAAGCAGGGTTCGTCCCTTCTTTGTAAGCAGGTTGTTGAAGGACAGATTCAGCGCTGTAAAATACGACATCCGCTTATGCTTTAAGTCCTTCTTGCTTAATTCCTCATACGTTTCCTTCGCTGCTTCCTCATCGGAATACGGCATGCTATCATCTGTAATCTCACCATCCAACAGCTTAACAATTCGTGTACTGTACTGCTCTGCAAGCTCCGGGTTATGGGTAACCATAATAACGAGACGGTCTTTTGCAATCTCCTTCAGAAGATCCATGATCTGCACGCTTGTCTCTGTATCAAGTGCACCGGTCGGTTCATCCGCAAGCAGAATCTCCGGATCATTGATCAGTGCACGCGCGATTGCCACACGCTGCATCTGTCCACCGGACATCTGATTTGGCTTTTTATGGATCTGGCTACCGAGTCCAACCTTCTCGAGCACTTCCTTCGCCCGGCGTCTGCGCTCGCTCTTCGAGACACCCGACAAGGTCAATGCCAGCTCGACATTCTGCAGCACCGTCTGGTGCATGATCAGATTGTAGCTCTGGAATACAAAACCAACGCTATGGTTCCGGTAGGTATCCCAGTCCTTATCCTTGTATTTCTTTGTTGTTTTTCCCTTGATTATCAAATCGCCATCGGTGTACTGATCGAGCCCTCCCACGATATTCAAGAGTGTTGTCTTTCCACAACCGGAATGTCCAAGAATCGAAACAAATTCATTTGCCCGAAAATTAATACTGACTCCCTTTAATGCCTGTACCTTTGAATCGCCCTCTCCATAGTCCTTTACTATGTTCTTCAGTTGCAGCATGTCATCTTCCCTTCATTTTCTTTCACTATAACAAAAGCGATTTCTTCACCCTTCGGGTTCCCGAAATCGCTTTCATACTCTTACATCATGTATTCAATCATCTTGTTGACTGCTTCGCCAAATTCCTCTGACTTCTTCTGTGCATCATCGAAATCCTTACCGATAACGCCATAGTAGAATTTGATCTTTGGCTCTGTACCGGATGGACGGACGCAAAGCCAAGCGCCACCTTCGAGCTCGTAATATACAACGTTTGACTTCGGAAGTCCGGTTGGAACAACCGCCTTATTCTTCATGTTTGTCGCTGTATCGTTGTCGTAATTACGTGCCCAGAGCACTTCTAAGCCTGCAATCTCCTTTGGTGTATGAGACTTTAACTGATCCATGATACTCTTGATCTTCTCCAGACCTTCGATACCCTTTAATGTCAGTGTATGGATCGCATCTACATGATAACCATACTTCTCATAAATATCGATCATGGCATCCCACAAAGTCTTGCCCTGTGAACGGTAATATGCAGCTGCCTCACAGAGTGCCATCGTTGCTACGATCGCATCCTTATCTCTGGCATGTGTACCGATCAGACATCCGTAGCTCTCCTCAAATCCGAAGAGATATGTGCCATTATGTTTTGTCTCAAACTCCAACATCTTCTGTCCAATGAACTTGAATCCTGTCAGAACCTCTACGAGCTTCACGCCGTAGCTCTTCGCCATCTCATTTACAAGGTTTGTTGTAACGATAGACTTGATCAGTGCGCCATCCTTCGGCAGTCCCTTTGTCGCCTTGATCTGGCTGAGCTCATATTCCGCAAGCAGACTTCCCGACATATTTCCGGTCAGGCAGTGATACTCGCCATCCTTATCCTTTACATACACACCGAGACGGTCTGCATCTGGATCCGTTGCGAGAACGAGATCTGCGTCATGCTGCTTTGCAAGTGCAAGTGCAAGCTCGAATGCTTCTGCTGCCTCCGGGTTTGGATAGCTTACAGTTGGAAAATCGCCATCTGGCAATTCCTGCTCTGGAACAACATATACATTCTCAAAGCCAAGTTCACGCAGAATTCTTCTGGCTGGGATATTTCCCGTTCCATGCAATGGTGTATATACAATCTTTAATTCTTTTCCGTATTTGTCGATGCACTCCTGATGCAGTACAAGCTTCTTCAGCTCTGCCATATATGCATCATCGATTTCCTTGCCGATGACTTCATACAAACCTTCATGGATTGCTTCCTGCTTTGGCATTGTAATGGCATCCTGTACAGAGATTGCCTTTACCTCACGCATGATACCCGCATCATGTGGAGGTGTAATCTGTGCACCATCCTCCCAATATACCTTGTATCCGTTGTACTCTGGTGGGTTGTGGCTGGCTGTTACGTTAATACCTGCCACACAACCAAGGTAACGGACTGCAAAAGAAAGCTCTGGTGTTGGACGAAGAGACTCAAACACATATGCCTTGATACCGTTTGCTGCCAGACACAAGGCTGCTACATCTGCAAACTCTGGTGAACAGTGTCTGGAATCATATGCAATCGCAACACCCTTCGCCTGCTTCTTACGCTGTTTGATATAATTTGCAAGTCCCTGTGTTGCCTTTGCAACAATATAATTATTCATACGGTTTGTTCCGGCACCAATGATGCCTCGCAATCCAGCTGTTCCGAATTCGAGATCCATGTAGAAACGCTCTTTGATCTCTCTCTCGTCATCCTTAATTGCTGCCAGCTCTTGTCTTGTCGCCTCATCGAAAAATGGGTTTGTCAGCCATTCTTCATAAACCTTTTTGTAATCCATGTCCATGATGTTCCTCCTACTATTTAGTCCAGCACGGATATCAGATCCGCGTAGCTATATTCATCGTCTTTGCCGTTATCTTCGGCTTGTATTGTATAACTTTTTATCAAATAACCGGCTTTGTATAGCGTGATCGTATGTGTTCCCGCTGTCTTCCTGATCGACACCGGTGCGATTCCGACATAATCGCCGTCGAAATATACGCCCACACCTTCCGGTTTTTTAATCGTAATTTTATTACCCTGCTCCGCGGACTCCGTCGTCTGCCCACTCTGCGTCGTCGCAGTGGTCGTCTGTGATCCCTGTGTCGTTGCAGTCGTCTGCGTCGTAATCTGCCCGGATGCAGTTGTCTGTCCCTCCTGCGTCGTTGCCTCAGTCGTATCTTCCGTTGTCTCTTCGGTCGTTTCCTGCTGCAAGGTTACGCGCAAGGTTTTCATCGTCTCTGTGATTTTAAAGTTTCCACGGAAGCTGTCATAGCCATCCGCTGTAATGCTTAATTCATGATCGCCGTACAATCCGGTATACGTCCGGTTCGCGATCACCTCGCCATCAACCTTGATGACTTCATTCGCATCCTCCGGCGTCACAGCAAACGTTACCGTTCCGGATGGAATTGCAATATCTGAGATATCTACATTTAACTCGCGATCCTTTGTCACACGGATACTCTTCTCTCCGGAATATCCATTTTTACTGATACGAAGTGTATAATCGCCTTCCCCGACTGCTACCAGCATATCTGCAGTAACTGGAACAATCACATCTTTTCCAATCTCTACAAATCCGCCAACATATGTCCCCTGATTTAACAGCCGGACATACCCGTGCCCCTTCGTAATGATCACGGACACCAGATTGCCATTCCACAAGGACAGCGTCACCTCATCCTCTGTGTTTACATCCACGAGAGAAAGCGCCTGATCCCCATCAAATACCTGTGCATAATCCGATACCGGGAAACGATTTCCATTATAGACAGCGGTATGGTCATCCTGCCGGTACAGGAACTTCTTAATCTGTGTATATGTCTTCACCTTCGCATTCTTCGCGATACTGACCAGCTTCTCTGTATCCATATAATACACGATATCCACGACATTTCCACAGGCAACATTGTCAATGCCGATATCCGCGCCCGTCGTATCTGTCACGCGCACACCGCCATGATACTGCAATGTTATATCTGTACCATCCAGCACCGATACAAAATGCATCTGATTATTTTCCATGTCCATGCTCGTTATGATTGCCGTCATGGAAGCCTCTTCATGATCTGCCGTGACTTCCTCCGTGTTCTCATAGACCTTGACATCATTCTTCTTTTTTTGCCCACAGCCCACGAACACGAACGCAAGCATCAACACAACGATTCCATATTGTATCTTCCGCTTATCCATAAAACCACCTTAACCTCTGTATTATACAAGATTATTTTGCAAATGTGAAGATTATATATTCATTTTTTCGAGATATTATAGGAAGATAATTTTTCAAGCAACGTCTGCTTCTTCTCTTCCTCTTCCATGATCCGGTTCAACTTCTCGACCATTTTCGGAGAAATGCGTGTCTTCGAACCATTCATATATTGATTTGAGAGCTTATAGAATTTTTCAGGATACCGGTAGAGTCCACAAATATACGCAACGTCCATCTGTTGCAATGGGATTCCCTGCTGGTACCGTTCTAAGATCGCAGTGAGCAGTGCAAACGCATATCCATTTTTTTCCACGGTTTTCCGAATGAAATAATACAGATCCTGCAACTGGTTCCCGATATGATATTTTTCAAAATTAATCGTTGCGATATAGCGCGCATCGGCTGTCCCACATACAAGGACACTATGATGATTGTAAGTGCCATGACAATATCCCATATGTTCAGATTCGCCCGCCGTCCCCGCCTCTGCCTGTTCACAGTTCAGCCCCTGCTCATAAAAGTACGGAAATGCCTGCATAAACAAAGATTCAAATTCCCGTTTCGGACTCTGTTTCGCAATATAATTATGTACTCGCTTCATTTCCCGATTCCGACGCTTGACATCATTCTTCTCCCGGATCTGCATATCGCGATCAACTTCCTGCCAGACCGTACGTCCAGCCCGATGCAGGGCAACCAGATTATCAACCGCAAGCATGATTTCATTTTTGTTGCTGACACCCATCTCACGACCGTCAAAAAACATCCGCATCACAAACGGATTCCCATAACGATCGTATGTAATCAGTTCATCCTCCACATTTTTCACAAGCCGGTCAATATGTGGAAAGCCTGCCAGATACATATGCTCTTTAAAATCATACTCTGCCTGCAGCCGTTTTTCTCCGGCTGTCGTTGCCCGGATCTGGCGCACCCCCTTGTCCGTCTGCAGCAGCATCGCTCCCCGTCCCCGTCCTATGTGATCCAATCTCACATCGTACATCTCGAATACTTCCGACATTTTTTCAGCCACAAAAAATCCCCTCCCAACATCAGTCTTGTTAATTGTATGCCGGGAAGGGCGGATTCATTCCGATTGATCGTCCGCATCTATAGATACGATTCCTTTACAATCGCCAATAATTGTTCTCTTGTATTCAATTCCGGTTCTTCAAGTACCCGGTCCAGCAGTGCCTTCAAAATGCGTCCCATATCCGGCCCCGGTTTTACACCGATCGCGATGAGATCTTTTCCACTGATTTCAAGTTCCGACAGTTTCAAACATTGCTTCTGTTCTATGATCTCTGCATACATCGCTTCCATATGCGCGATCACCTGTCTGCGCTGTTCGAGATGATACGCACTCTGACCTGCCATATCGCCCTTTCGGATCTCCAGAAAATCTGCGAAATGCTCCGCGCCAAGCTGTGCCACAAACCGGCGGAAGCTCTTCATCCCCGGTCCGTCCCCGGAGAGTCCATAATCGTGATTTCTCACCAGTCTGCAAACCTGATCGATCGTATCGTTATCAAGCTTTAACCGACGCAGAATCGTGCGCGCCATCTTCGCAGAGAGTTCCTGATGTCCATAGAAATGATCGACTCCTGTTTCGTCTGTCGTCTTACATTCTGGTTTTCCAACATCATGGAGCAACGCCGCATAGCGCAGTACAGGTGTTGCTGATACTGCCCGCATCACCTGCAGCGTATGACGACCGACATCATACAGATGATACGGGTTATTCTGTGGCGTCTGCATCATCCGGTCGAACTCCGGCAGAAATATATTGGTGAGTCCCAGCTCGTACGCTTCTTCCAGCCGTTCCGGATGCTTCGAAACGATCATCTTCGTAAGCTCAGTACAGATCCGTTCTGCACTGATATCCTTCAGGAACTTTGCCTGATCGCGCATCGCTTCCCGCGTCTGATCTTCAATTACAAAATCAAGCTGTGCCGCAAACCGGACTGCACGCAGGATACGAAGTGCATCCTCGTCAAACCGTTCTGATGCCTCACCCACGCAGCGGATGATTCCTTTCTCCAGGTCCTTCTGTCCACCGAAAATGTCGATCACACCCTGCTCCGGGTTATATGCCATTGCATTGATCGTAAAATCCCGTCGTTTCAGATCCTCTTCCAGGCTCGCTGTGAAGCACACGGATTCCGGACGACGGTGGTCGGTATAAACACCATCCACCCGGTATGTAGTCACCTCAAATGCATAATCGGTATGACTGGCAGGCAATCCACTTCCATCGTCCAAAATCTCGCGATCCACTAAGACCGTCACCGTTCCATGCTGGATTCCCGTATCGATCGTGCGGTGGAAAATTGCCTTGACCTCCTCCGGTTTCGCCGAGGTCGTGATATCCCAGTCATTCGGCTGCTTGCCGAGCAGGCTGTCCCGCACGCAACCGCCAACAATATATGCCTCATACCCATGCTTATTTAATTGTTGTAAAATATATGCCGCCCCTGTCGGAATTTCTATTTTCATGTATTTCACCCAAATAAACAACTACCCCGCTGATGTCAGCAGGGTAAATGTTCTGATTTCTATTTTTAGTATGCCTTTCCAAAATAAACCATGTGTTTCGCAGGCTTGCCACAATGTACACATACATCACCAAGCTTCTCCTGTGCAAACGGGATACATCTCGTTGTTGCACCTGTCTCGTCCTTGATGGCTGTCTCGCAGGCTTCCTCGCCACACCACATAGCCTTGATGAATCCCTGCTTCTTCTCCAGAATATCTGTGAACTCATCCCAGTTTGTAGCGACATGTGTATTCGCATCACGATGTGCCTTTGCCTTTGCATACATATCATCATGCATCTGTGCAAGCAATGCCTCACAGGTCTCTGACAGCTTGTCGAATGGTACGATGGTCTTCTCTCTTGTATCACGGCGGACAACAACTGCCTGTCCTGCCTCGATATCCTTCGGTCCAACCTCAACACGAAGTGGGATACCCTTTACTTCCTGCTCGGCGAACTTGAATCCAGGACTCTTATCGGAATCATCAACTTTCACACGGAAGTTGGATGCGAGCACGCTGCGAAGCTCTTCTGCCTTCTCGAGTACGCCCTCTTTTTTCTGCATGATCGGAACGATCATGATCTGTGTCGGAGCAACCTTCGGAGGAAGTACCAGTCCGCTGTCATCACCATGCACCATGATGATAGCGCCGATCATTCTCGTTGTCATACCCCAGGATGTCTGATGTACATACTGAAGCTTATTATCCTTATCTGTATACTGAACGCCAAATGCTCTTGCAAATCCATCCCCAAAGTTGTGGCTCGTTCCGGACTGCAGTGCCTTACCATCGTGCATCAGCGACTCGATCGTATAAGTTGCCTCAGCACCTGCGAATTTCTCTTTGTCTGTCTTACGTCCCTTGATAACCGGAATTGCAAGCACGTCCTCGCAGAAATCCGCATACACATTCAGCATCTGGATCGTTCTTGCCTCTGCCTCTTCTGCTGTTGCATGTGCGGTATGGCCTTCCTGCCACAGGAACTCTCTCGAGCGAAGGAATGGTCTTGTCTCCTTCTCCCAACGCACAACGGAGCACCACTGGTTATATACCTTTGGAAGATCACGGTAGCTCTCGATCTCCTTAGAATAAAAATCACAGAATAATGTCTCGGATGTTGGTCTGACGCACAGGCGCTCCTGCAGTTCATTCAATCCGCCATGTGTTACCCATGCAACCTCCGGTGCGAATCCTTCGACATGATCCTTCTCCTTCTCGAGCAGGCTCTCCGGAATAAACATTGGAAGGTATACGTTCTCTACGCCGGTTGCCTTGAAACGCTCATCGAGATTCTTCTGGATCAGTTCCCAGATCGCGTAGCCTGCCGGTTTGAAAACCATACATCCCTTTACGCTTGTGTAATCACACAGCTCTGCTTTACGGACAACGTCCGTATACCACTGTGCAAAATCCTCATCCATCGCTGTAATATGCTCTACTAATTTCTTGTCCTTTGCCATTTCTCTTTTCCTTTCTATATCCTCTTTTCCGATTTGGCAATTGTGATACAATTTCTGTACCTCGGTATTCATCATACGTAATTTGCCGCAGACGCGCTCTCGCTCACTTCCGCATGTAACGGTACTAAACTCATTGCACCAGCAAACTGGCACAATTCGTTAAGTGCCGACATGCTCCAATGGTCTGCTTGCAAATTGGTATGTATGAATACCGCTATCCACATATTCTTTCACAATTGCCGAATCCCTTCACGTGATTGTGTATATCCAGTCACACGAGAGTTTCCTTATCTTAATATTATTCAAACTCATCTAAATCAAGCACCTCGAAGGCCTCGCCCTCCGGTTCCTTCTTGATCACGATTTCTTCCCCGGTGATGGGATGTGTAAATTCCATCCGTGAGGAGAATAAACCGATCTGTTTATATTTACGTTTTGTCTTCGCGAATTTCGGGTTATATTTCGTATCACCCCAGATACCACAGCCCCGGCTCGCAAACTGTGCCCGGATCTGATGATGTCTGCCTGTGACAAGCTCAATCAACACATAGCTGAGCGTTCCGTCGTCCGTATCCATGACATCGAGCACCTCATAATATAGCTCTGCGCGCTTGGCACCCTTTTCGCCTTTTTTCACGACTTTCGTTGTGTTCGTTTTTCCATCCCGCAGAAGATAGTCTACCATCTCGCCTTCAAAATCCGGAAGCTCTCCGGTTATGACCGCCTGATAATATTTCGCGATCTCACCATCCTGCTGCATGTCCGAAAGCTTCGCTGCTACCTCTGGAGTTTTTGCAAATACCATCACACCCCCTACGGGACGATCCAGTCGGTGAATCGCAGCTACATACGGCTCTTCCGCCTGCTCCGATTCCGCTTTGTCATACAGGTAATGCTTGATTTTTGTAATCATATCTTCATCGTTGCCCTTGTCGCCCTGTGACAACACACCATACGGTTTTACGCAGGCAAGCAGATATGCATCCTCATATAAAATCTCTAACTTCATAAGTCCTGTCCATTTCCGATATAATTCCTATATCTTAGCTATATTTACACATAACTAAAAGGAATTATACAAGAGTTGCCATCTTTTTGCAACCAGCGGACACAGAAAGTTTTTGATCTTACCGGTGTTTTTTGAAGATTCCCTTTTTCGTTTTCGTTGCTGCTACCTCTGCATTTGCCTGCTGGATTTCCCGCAGCACCGTGTCCAGTCTCCGGTACCGTGCTTCCTCGCGTTCCTCTTTCTCCCGCATAACTGCATCAAACTGCCGCATCACATCCGCGGTCACTTCCTCCTTAATGGATGTCGTGATAATATCCTTGTTCTCGCGCAGGGCAGTTGCGATCACACGGTTCATCACGCTTTGCAGTTGTGCCTGCTTGAAGTCGACAACCTTATCCTCATCCCCCACCATCTTCTGCATACGTTCTAACATCGAATCCTTATCCTCATCCATCCGGGTATGTACGGGGCGAAGCTCCACCGACGATGTGCGCTTGATGTTCGCTTCCGGTTTGCATGGTTTATCCTCGTTGTCTGTTTCTTCCTGTGCTGTTTTTGCGCAATCGATGGTCTGCGCATTCCCCTCATTTTTTTCTTCTGTCGAATCCAAAGCATCCTCTTCAGATTTTGCACGTTTTGCACGAATGATCGCATTTCGGATATCCTTGAGCATCAGTCCCTCTTCCTTCATCGCTTTCACGCTCTCAAACAACCGGATATCGCGATCATCATAATACCGATGTCCCTGCGCATTCCGCTTAATGTCGAGTTTTAATTCATCCTCCCAATATCGAAGTACATGTGCTTCCACATGCAGTTTTTTTGCAGCTTCCTTGATTGTCATAATTCCCATCTCTCCTTTAATTGTAAACATTTTTCCCCGTTCTTACCTTAACATAAATATACTTACATGAAACCTGCTTTCGTATACTTTATGTAGCCATTTTTCCTGTCCGTTCGACAGATGTATTTCTGTGCATTTTATGTGAAATCTGCATCGGACGATTGCAGATTTTGATTATTTCGAGTATGATTATTTTGTATGTCTATCCAATTAAAGCAGATACTATACTATAAGATACAGGAAAACGGAGGTTATAGATTTATATGTGGAAAAAATTTTACAAGAAGGCGACTGCGCTCGCACTTGTCTGTGCGATGTCCGTCATGCTGACCGCATGTGGTGACAGCAACAGCAGCTGGAAGGCAGCATCTTCGTCCTTAGAGAATTCTGTGGAGGACGCGATTGCCGCAGGAAATACAGAGCCGGAAGCATCTCCGATCGATGCCTCCTCCCTGGAAGATTGTGCCTATGCATTGCCTGATCCAACTGGAGAAGAAGCAAAAGCCGAGCAGGAACGGTTTCATACTTACCTGATGGATAACTTTAAGGAGAGCGTCACAAGCGATACCGTCACGCTTCACTATACCGTTGCCAATCCAGCCCACTACGATCTGGATGTTCCAACTGCAACCTTTGGCGATGCGGAAATCTCCGAGGACGCCATTGCAAGTGACAAAAAAGAAACCGAAGATGAAATCACAGAACTGCAAAGCTTTGACTACGATCTCCTGACCGGATCGCAGAAATACACCTATGATGTTATCAAGGATTATCTGGATCTGAATCTGGAATCCTATGATTACACATATCTGTACGAACCATTTGCCTACACAAGCGGCTTGCAGACAAACATGCCGATCAACATGTCGGAATACAAATTCTACAACGAAGGGGACGTTCAGGACTATCTGGCATTGCTTGGACAGTTATCCGATTATTATGGAAAATATCTGGACTTTGAACAGACAAAGATTGACAAAGGGCTTTTCATGAACGAGCATTCCGCCAGCGAGGTTGTTCGCCAGTGTGAAGAATTCATTGCAACTCCGGAAGAGAATCTTCTGATTGCAACCTTTGAAGATAAGGTTCGCGGTGTCGAGGGCTTGAGTGAAGAACAAATTCAGGACTACATTACCCAGAATCACGATACGGTTATCAATTCCGTCATCCCTTGCTACAAGAATGTAATTAACTTCTTTAATGCACACAAGGATGATGGACAAAACGATCTGGGTCTTGCCGGGTTTGAACACGGAAAAGAATATTACGCATATCTGTTAAAGGATAAGGTTGGCACTGACAAAACGCCAGAGGAAGTTATCGACTGGCTGGACAATGCCATCGATGATGTCATGTATGAATACCAGGCAACCGCGCTTGCCAACTATTCTGCTTATGAGCAGTACTTTAACGATTCCAGTGACAGCTTATATGCGGATAACGATCCGCTGGAGACGATCAACTACTTTAAGGATGCTTTTGCCGACCGCTTCCCTGCCATGCCTGACGTGCATTACACCATTGAAAATGTCCATGAATCCTTAGAAGATATCGTCAGTCCGGCATTCTATGTGACAACACCAATTGATGCCTACGACGAAAACTCCATCTACCTGAATATGGGCAGTGACGGCGCCGGTGATCTGTGGTCCACCCTTGCGCACGAAGGAATCCCCGGACATATGTATCAGTTCACCTACTACTTGAGCACGAACCCGGAACCAATCCGCGCGTTGCTTAACTTTAACGGCTACACCGAAGGCTGGGCTACCTATGTTGAGATGATGAGCTACGATATGTACAAAGATTATCCGGATGACAGTTATGCAGATTTCGAACGGATCAACTCTGAGTTGAACCTGCTTGTCAGTGCCCGTGTCGAAATCGGTGTCAACTATGAGGGCTGGGATCTGGAAGCAACACAGAAGTACCTCTCCGACAATGGTTTCAATTCTGATGGAGCCGAAAGCATCATGGATTACGTTATCGCCGAACCAGTCAACTACCAGATGTATGTCATGGGCTGGCAGTCCTTCCAGGAGCTTCGTGACTATGCAGAATCCGCCCTTGGCAACAAGTTCGACGAGCAGGCTTTCCACAAGGTTGTGCTTGATGCAGGTCCATCCCAGTTCTATCTGATTGAGAAGCTTGTCAAACAGTATGTAAAGGATAATTTATAATTTCATATATAGCAAAAGCAGCTCTTAGAGCTGCTTTTTGTTTTTACCAATACTTCTGTATTAACCGCTTTGCTTCTTCCTCTGTTTTATCACAAGATTCCACAAGGTTTTTTATTACATTCTCTTTTGTTCCATATACTTTTTTCATAAGATCCATTAGTGTTTTTTCCGCTTTATCCCGTTCTACTTCCGTCTTATTCAACTTCTCTTCTGCTCGATCCCGTTCCTCTTCTGCTTGATCCGCCCGTTCTCGTTCTCTCTTGGTATTTGCCCGCTCTTCCTGTATGTTCATTGGCTCCATATTCTCAAACCAGTTTCCCATGCTCTCGCCTCCGATCATCTTTCTCAAACAATCTGTCGCTTCAGAAACCGATACCTGCATCTTCATAAATAACGCCCACAACGAATTTACAATGATCTGCACGATATTCTCCGACGCCCATCTGCGACAATACATAAACCATAGCATACAACTTCTGAAAATGTAAAGCGTAAGTTTGGAACATTTGGAAAAAGTGAGGAACTATACGGGTTTAAAGGCAAAAAATAACGTAGGATGCATATGTCATTTTATACACATCCTACGTTTATCCATTCATATTCTATTTCAGATTCAAGATTTCATTCATAACCTGCGAGAATTCCCGGTACTCAGAAACCAATGCTTCCAATCGTTCTCTCCCCGCGTCCTCCAGATGATAATACACTTTCACCATCCGTTCACCGGTCTGTTTCTTATAATCACTAATGTACTTCTGATCAATCATCTTATATAACGTCGGATACAAAGTACCCACCGACAACGAGATCTTATCTTTCGAAGCACGCTTTATACTTTTTACAATTTCATAACCGTAACAATCCTTCTCCGAAAGGAATTTCAACACAAGTAATTCCACATAGCCACGGTAAAACATATTTTTATTTTCCATATATCTGCCTCACAACGTATTCTATGTATCTTACCATTTTGGATTGTAAAAAACAAGAAATATATTCATTATATTTATTATTTTCGGTTTATATCAGATAGCATTGTTATAATCAAAAAATTTCATGCATGAGTATTAACTATAGGTATCTTACTATCTGAAAATCAAATTACATCTCCATTTGTTTTTATCTTAAATTGTCCCTTAAATTTAGCAGATTCTTTTGTCGACTTATTTGTTACCTTATAAGTAACTGTTGCATATGCTGGATTTCCATTCTTCTTTGTTTCCGCCGTAAAAGTTTTGGTGCCCATTACCATTACCAGCGATAAAATTATAATACCCGCAATATGCTTTCTTATCTTTTTCATCTGTTACATCTCCTTCATCTTTATTAACATTTCAATTCATCTGAAATCTTGTGGTTAAAATATATGCTGAAAAATCACCATTTTCAGATATAGGATTTATTACCTTTAATACTACATTTCCATAGTCATCATAATAATTTCCACTATGACTAAGCAGTTCTTTTTCCAAGTCACTATAGCCCTCGTCAAAGTCTTCTTCCTCTGTATCTGCCACCTTGTCTCCAGCGGTGTCTTTCCGTTCGGTTCTTAAACTCGGTGTTGCAAATATAACAGCTCCGAACAATATACCGCACACGCCTATTGCCAACCCAACATGCTTCACCATCACTTTTCGAACATTCCGTATATCTGATATTTCAATTTCCTTCTGATAATTCAAGATCACTTCCTGCGGTTTTCCAAACTCATCCACCAGCATGTCATAAGTACATGGATCATGCTCTCGAACGAAATGATCTATGTCCTCAGCAATTGATACCAAAAACTTCTTCCTGCACGCTCTTCCATAAGGAAAATAGTTCTTCAACAATTTCATATATTTCCGCTTTGCCCTGTTCATAGGAATACCCCCTTTCGAATTTATTTGACTATATCATATGTATTATCGCTTGTCAAATGTTTCGTTTCCCGATATATTTCATTCTCCATTCATTCTTATATACAGTATGTTGAAAGCTCAGAAGTTCTTAATGTTCTGCAAGTAATCGCAGCCATGTTTGAACACGATGTTCAAACAAGCCGCCGCTGAGACAGGGATGTCGAATCGGCGGCGGTGGCGTATATTTTTAACATGTAAATCAGAACATTTAGAGCTTCTTAGCTTTCATACATTGTATATGGAATGAATCGAGAATGAAATATATGTTTGAGTACATCTTTATTTTGCAATGTCAGAAATTCTATATAGAGATACTTGTATTGAATGTCCATTATTAAGAACCATCCCCTACATAAAACAGGGTAAAAAATAACCCGCGTCAGCCGACGCGGGTTACCCTTATTTATAAGCGATTCAATTACTCAGCCTTAGGACCAGCAGCAACCAATGCCTTACCAGCATCGTTTGTTGTGTACTTCTGGAAGTTCTTCTGGAATCTCTCAGCAAGATCCTTAGCCTTTGTCTCCCACTCAGTAGGATCAGCATATGTGTCTCTTGGATCAAGGATTGCTGGATCTACACCAGGAAGCTCTGTTGGAACCTCAAAGTTGAACATAGGAATCTTCTTTGTAGGAGCTGTCTTGATATCACCTGAAAGGATTGCATCGATGATTCCACGAGTATCCTTGATTGTGATACGCTTGCCTGTTCCGTTCCATCCTGTATTTACGAGATAAGCCTTAGCTCCGCTCTTCTCCATCTTCTTAACAAGCTCTTCTGCATACTTTGTAGGATGCAACTCAAGGAATGCCTGTCCGAAGCAAGCTGAGAATGTAGGTGTAGGCTCTGTGATACCACGCTCTGTACCAGCAAGTTTCGCAGTAAATCCTGAAAGGAAGTAGTACTTTGTCTGCTCTGGTGTCAGAATAGATACTGGAGGAAGTACTCCAAATGCATCTGCTGAAAGGAAGATTACGTTCTCTGCAGCAGGACCTGCGGAAACGCCATTTACCTTAGATGCAATCTTCTCAATATGATCAATTGGATAAGAAACACGAGTATTCTCTGTTACGCTCTTATCGTCGAAATCAATCTTACCTGCTGCATCAACTGTCACGTTCTCAAGAAGAGCGTCACGTCTGATTGCGTTGTAGATATCTGGCTCAGACTCCTTATCAAGTCCGATAACCTTTGCATAACATCCACCCTCGAAGTTGAAGACACCGTTGTCATCCCAACCGTGCTCATCATCACCGATCAAAAGTCTCTTAGGATCTGTAGAAAGTGTTGTCTTACCTGTACCTGAAAGGCCGAAGAATACAGCTGTATGCTTACCTTCCATATCGCAGTTAGCAGAACAGTGCATTGAAGCGATACCCTTAAGTGGGAGGTAGTAGTTCATCATAGAGAACATACCCTTCTTCATCTCTCCGCCGTACCATGTATTGATGATAACCTGCTCCTTAGATGTGATGTTGAATGCTACACATGTCTCAGAGTTAAGACCAAGCTCTGCATAATTCTCAACCTTAGCCTTAGATGCGTTGTAAACAACGAAATCCGGCTCGAAATCCTTCAGCTCTTCCTCGGAAGGCTTGATGAACATGTTTGTTACAAAGTGAGCCTGCCAAGCAACCTCAACGATGAAACGAACTGCCATACGTGTATCCTTGTTTGCACCACAGAATGCATCTACAACATAAAGCTTCTTGTTGCAAAGCTCCTTCTTAGCAAGATCCTTAACAACTGCCCATGTCTCTTCTGTCATAGGATGGTTGTCGTTCTTGTAAGCATCTGTTGTCCACCATACTGTGTCCTTAGAATTCTCATCCATAACGATGTACTTATCTTTAGGAGAACGTCCTGTAAATACACCTGTCATAACGTTAACTGTATCTAATTCTGTGTTCTGTCCAACCTCATAACCCTCGTTTGAAGCCTTTGTCTCTTCCTCAAACAAAACTTCATATGAAGGATTGTGAACGATTTCTGTTGTTCCGGTAATTCCATACTTAGTTAAATCAATGTTTGCCATCTTAAAATTTCCTTCCTTTGCTTTTTATTAATTCAGGGCAGTTATCCACCCAAAACCACCGAAATTGTATCACTAAAAAGATATCCAGTCAACCAACATATATGAAAAATCGTTTAATTTTTCGTGAATTAAATGTTAATCCTCTTTTTTATCAATATATCGGTTGAGTGTCTCAACTACCGTGTTCAGATTATATGGTTTCGCAATATAATCATCGAGCTTGTTCTCTAAGATTCGTTCCTTATCACCAAACATGGCTCTCGCTGTAACTGCAATGATCGGAAGGCGCTTCTTATGCTCCTTCTGCTCAATCTCACGAATCTGCTGTGTTGCTGCGATACCATCCATAACCGGCATCTGTACATCGAACAGCGCTGCATCGTATTCCTTCTGCTTGAACAGCTCAATTGCTTTCTCACCATTCTCTGCAATATCATAAGAGAATCCTGCCATACCGAGCAGCTTACCGATAACCTGCTGGTTGACCGGCTCATCCTCTGCAACAAGGATACGCGCCTTGCTGTGTGCATTGATCGAGAATACTGCGGCATCTTCTTTTTCTTCCATGTTCTTGGCTGCTTCCACCTCGGCTGCCTTTACAACCTTCAGAGGAATCTCTGCAATGAACGTCGAACCGATGCCTTCCTTACTCTGCACACTGATGTTACCACCCATCAGCTCTGCAATCTGCTTGGAGATAACCAGACCAAGTCCGGAACCGCCATACTTTCTTGTATCGGAACCATCGACCTGTGAGAACCGGATAAACAGCTTATCCATGTTCTTCTCCGAGATACCGATACCAGTATCAGCAACCGCGATACGCAGGTTGATATTCTCTTTTTCTGCATCAATTGCGGCAATCTTTACTCTTACACTTCCCTCAGATGTGAATTTTAATGCATTGGAAAGCAAACAATTCAAAATCTGCTGGATTCTCTGTCCATCGCCCTTTACAAGCTTTGGAATATTGTTACCAAATGTGCAGTCAAGGGCAAGTCCCTTGTTTGTCGCTGTCGGTACCTGTGCAGCTACCGTCTCCTCAATGGCTGCACGCACATCGAAGATCTCTTCCTTCAGATTATATTTACCAGCTTCCAGCTTACTGATATCAAGAATATCGTTGATCAGGCGAAGCAGGTTATCTGCACAGCCCTTTGCAGTGAGCAGGTTATCGCGGTAATCTGCCTGCAGATCATCTGCCATCAGCGTAAGCTGCAGCATACCAAGGATTCCGTTGATCGGAGTACGAATCTCGTGGCTCATGTTCGCGAGGAACTCTGCCTGTGTCTTATATGCTGCATTCGCATCTTCGATTGCTGCAGACAGCTTGTTCTCCGTCTCCTTCTGGTCTGTAATATCAATAACAACCATGTTGATATAGTCAGCCTCAGACTTGTACATAACTGTGTTAAATACCTTGCCAAGCTTCTCCATCGTGATCTCCACGTCCATGAAGTCGCCCTCTTTGGTTCCAGAGGTATTATACGCAGTAAACCATGCGTTAATATCCTGTAACACTTCGATCTTACTCTCACCAAGAATCTTGTCCTGATAATCAGATGCATCCAGATTGAAGTAACTTCCGAACCGCTCATTTGCTTCCTGAATGCAGTACCCAATGCTGTTCCCAAGTGAATCTGTGATGATCTTTGCCTGTGCAAATCCGATCGGAAGATTCATGAACAGCTTCTTGTATTTGTCACCCTTTGTGTGGCCTGCCACAACGCCGCCACCAAGCGCAAATACAATCACTCCCGTGACAGCCGCAGCCAGCACGCCAACGATGATTCCCGCCGGAACCGCCTTAAAAATCGCACCAAATATAATTCCGAGCACGATATCCAGCGCCGCTGCAATGATGATTAGTTTCTGCCACCCTAATTTTGCTAGTTTTTCCATGTGCATAACACCCCCTATTTATCAACATTTTACTATACATTTTCGAGATTTTCAATATCTGTCTCGACCTCTTCTGCAAGTTTTTCGCCTGGTTTTTCATTCTCTTCGCGTGCGTTCGCCTTCTCGATTCTCCGCACCTCCAATTTCTTCTCCACCTGCAGGGAAACCAACAGTAACACCATGCAGATCACGGAAATCGCAATGCCCAAAAGCATACCCTGCGGCATATAGGAAAATTCAACCGTATGCGAACCGGCACCGATATCCACACCGATAAATGCGCCTGCCACCTTGTAGTAATCCACCTTTTTTCCGTCGACCTTTACCGTCCAGCCTTCATCATAAGGAATGCTTGTGAACAGTGTCTTATCCTCCGGCATCTCGATCGTGCCATAGACATAGCCATCCTTTACCGTTTCAACCTCCAGCATATGGTTCGTCAATTCCCGATATACATTTTCAAACACATCCTGATGGAAGGTTGCCACATAAAATGGTGCCACTTCGGAGCCACTGACATTGCTGTATTCGTATTCAATGGAAATGTAATCGCCCGCTTCCAGCTGTCCCAGATGGAAAATCTGGATCTGATAACGGTCATAAGCGATTTCCTGTCCGTTCTTATAAAACCGGATCTTCGTCACATAATTACCACGGCAGTTCACGTAATAATCGCCTGCATGATCCGCAGTAAAGCTCAACATAAAACACATCGGTCCAGATGCATTTGCTGTGAAGCTGACCTGATTATTCTCATAGCTGACTTTCGCCGTATCACTCGTCACACTGATCGCCGGATACTCGTCCTGGAAGAATCCGCCATAGCCAGTCATGTCATATGCCAGTGTATTCTGCGCGATCATTGCAGAGTAACGGCTCTGATCCCAGTCCTTGACATTGTTGCTCACCGCAAATCCAATAGAGGTCGGGTATGGATTCTCATAGATGGATACATTATCCACCGTTTCTTTATAATTATAATCAAAATTATTCAGATCTCCCGGTCGTTCCAGCAGATACCGGATATTAAAGATTGCATTTGTAAATGGCGTATAGCCACGATACAAAAATTCATTTGCGCCTGTATAAAATCCAAGCTTGCCCATCGTGGTGACAACCGGTCCCATAACCGTTGAATTGAATGTGCTGACGCTCGGCATGTTATGCCAGCTTGCCTCATCCAGTACCGTGTAATTCATCAGTTCCGAACGATAAAAGCCTGCCTGTTCTTCCTCTGCCATCTCCCGCACGCGCACATTCGCTTCTGTCACTGCCGGACTCGTCTTGTAATATTTCTTGTAATGACAATACCCATTTTCCGAAAATCCATATGCTGCATTTGCCACAAGCTCGACCAGACAGACACTTCCAATCACCGAAATGTAAGTCGCATGCGTGATCTTCTTCGACGTCCGCAGACAACAGGTCACGCCGTAGATCACCAGCAGCACAAGACTCGCCGGCAATGTATATTTGCCAATTGTCGCGCCTGCCTGCTGTTTACAGGCAAATGCAAACGCACCTGCCAGTAAAATTGACGAAATCACAAAATAAATATCGATTTCTGTAATCGACTGCACTGCATCATATGCCATAACGAGCAACACAAAAATAAACACAAATGAAAACCGATTCGGGATTCCATACTGGTCATGCATGCCATGCCAGATATAGTTTAACGTCCCATGATTGAAGCTGATCACAAGCAGCACCAACAGCACATATTTGCGGAACTTCTTCCACGGATGTTCCTTCACAAACAGATACAGGAACATCGTCAGAACCGCCAGCATGCCACAGTACAGATTCACACCGCCATCAAAGATCTGATTCGTAATCGGCTTTGTAAATACAAGCAGCTGCCGCAGCATCACAAAGATATTTCCATACCATGTTCCTTTTGGGATTGCCATATCTCCCGCTGCCGTCGCCATGATTCCATGATATGCAGGAAGCAGGATAAATGCTGCCATACCACCGGATAACAGGGAATACACTGCAAACCGGAATCCATTTATGAAGAATCGCTTCACTGTCTTATGCTCATAGACAAAGAACCACAGCACAAGAAACAGGCAAATGATATATCCAATATAATAATTACAATAGAGCGCATAGAACAGGGACAGCACATACAGCTTTGGATCTCTCTCCTCAAGCATCCGCTGGAAGCCCAGCATGATAAGCGGGAAGATCATAATACAATCCAGCCACATCGTGTTCCAGTTGTAACCGATCACATAATTACTGAACGCATAGGCAACCGAGATCGCCACGATCAGGAAATTGCGTTTCTTCTCGCCATCCTTGTAGCTTAGGAAATGTACCATTGCAACGGCTGTGAGTGCAATCTTTAAGCACATCAGGAAGCAGGTAACCGCCGCAATCTGTTCCTTGCCAAATAGTAACAACAGCAGATTAAACGGGCTCATCAGATAATACGCCGCAAGCGATACGAAATTCGAGCCAAGTGCTACATTCCATGTATAAAGAAGACTTCTCTCATGCAGAAGCTTGTCTCTGAGTTCTGAGAAAAACGGCAGATACTGATGCACACTGTCTACCAGCGTCAGGGAATTCTCTCCAAACGGTGCAATCTTTTCTGCGATACAGACAACCAGCATGACGACTGCAACGATTGCAAACGACAGATAATAGCACCAGTTATCCTGCATATTCTCGTGAAATGGTTTCTTTTCCTTGAACACAATCAGCTTGCTGAACACATAGTTCAATACCAGTACAATGACCTGTACAAGCAGCTTGGATGCCAGTTCATGGATTCGAAATGTATCACACAGAATCGCCAGTCCAAGAATTTCCACAACCATGGACACCAGACGGGCGCCTACAAACTGCACCGACTCTACCAGAGTTGCATAAAATCCCTTCTTCTTACTCTGAAATACAAAAAATTTATTTGCAAAGTATGCAAAAGCAATAGCCATAGCGATCGCTATGGCATTGCATGTATTTCTTGAAATTGGTGTAATAACGCGCAGCAGGAAGAATGTTACCAGGTTGACAGCTGTCGTACAGCCTCCCGCAATCAGATATCGCATTTTCTCATTGGCAAGAATCTTCTTTATAAAACGAATCAATGTACTACCCTAATCCTTTTCTTTTAATTTAAACCTGTAAGCAGATAGATCAGTGGAGAATTCCAGTAAATCGTTACCTCATTACATGAATAGCACTGCTCATTATCTACATATGCACGTCCCGGTGCAATTCCGTAGAGAACGGCATTTGCATATGGATCGTTCAGATTGTTATTGGCACCGCCAACCAGCATACCCGGCATCGTCTCTTTCAATACCTGTGATGGTCTGTGGTGTGTTGCATTCGGGGTGAGGGATCCATAGCCGGTCACATAGCAGTATCCGGTTGGGTTCACACCGAAGATATAATCACGCATCTTCTGCGCATATTCTGTATACTTGGCATCCCCTGTCAGGTTTGCAGCAGCCAGAAGCTCCATACCCTTGTTGGTGATCGTCATATTACTTCCCCAAGGATATGTCACACCCATACCTGTAAAGAAGCCCTCTGACTCTGCTTTCGAAAGTGTCTCATCCGCATCTGCAAGCAGCTTTTCCTTCGCTGTCTTTGCCACATCTGCATCCACGCCCTCGGTCTTTGCAAGATCATACAGCGCATAGCTTCCGATATCTGCCCAGCCAAAACCTGTCAGATAGTTGCTGTCAAGTGCTGTCTTTGTCGCAGTTAAATATTTTGCATCCTTTGTTGCAATATACATCTCTGCAGAAGCCCAAAGTGTCTCGTCTGCAAGATGTGTATCATCGTATGCACCTGTTACAAGGTCTTCCGGATTCTCATATCCCTTCATATCCGGATTTGCCTCCAAAAATGCATACGCGTTCGTTGCTGCATCCAGACAGCTCTTTGCAAAATCTGCATCGTATTCTGCATAGAGTACAGATGCCTTTGCCATAACAGCCGCGAAATCAGCCGTTGCTGCATAGGAAATCGGCGCAAGCACCATATCATCCGTCTCATCAACCGCAAGTACCGTCTCCGGGAATACAAGTGCAGTTACTTTATGGTAGACGCCACCGCTTGCTGCATCCTGCATCTTGAGCATCCAGTCAAGCTCATACTTTGCTTCATCGAGAAGATCCGGTGTCTTGTTTCCGCTCTCTGGAATTCCAAGATCATCGGCAGTCTGACCATAATCCTCGTAAGCAAGGAAGAGATCCTGTACCGTCTTAGCACCAGACACAACATATCGTCCGTAATCACCGGCATCATGCCATCCACCAGATACATCAATCTTTGTTCCAGATGTATCTCCGTAAACAGTCGCTTCCTGCATATGACATGCCTCATGTGCGAAATCTCCAGCGATATCCTTTGTCACCTCTGTTCCGCATCGCTGCTTGTATAACATCAGTACAACATCCTTATACACATCATCATACAGATCGTCCCCGATGGAGAACTCATAGGATGCACCAGATGGACTGGAAATAATCTTGTATGTACCAGGTGTCTTAAACTCCGTGAAATCACCATGTCTTACGTTTGATTCCGCAGACTTGTCATACGAAAGCTCTCCGTATGCACCAACAAACATTGTCTCATCTGTCTTCGCATCTACGATCTTGAATTTCTCATCGTCCTTGGATGTCACGATCACTGTCTTTGTATCATCCGGCTTGTAACCGATCTGATTTACCTTTACCTGAATCGGCTGTGGTGCACCGACAATCTTCTCCGCATTGGAACCGTCTGTTACAAACAGGGAAATGTTGTCGAAGTAAATCTTATGTGCTTCTGTAACCTCAGTCTGTCCTTCCTGAGTTCCCATATTGACAACAAATCTTGGAGCCGGATCGGAATTTTCTTCCATCGTAAACTCCTTCGTAATCGTCTGTGTCTCTGGTCCAACTGTGATGAAATCACTCGCATAGGCATGGTAGTCTCCACCATTGATCTGTACACGCCACTGGATCACACGTTCAATATCACTTCTGACATCAAAACTCATCGTATAGACACAGCCCTTTGCCATCGTAAATCCATCGTAATAAATCTGGCAGCTATGCTCAAGCGGTCCACTCTTTGTAATGTCACAAACGAGTTCGCCATTTTCTGCGGACATTGTAAAGTTACCATTATTTATGTAACTCGTAAAACCATCTGTACCATCATCAAATGTCACGCCGATCGCATCTGCGCCTTCCACCGTCGTGAAACGGTCATCCTCCACAACTTCCTGTTCCGTCGTTGTCCAGTCTCCATCATCCTCGATGGTTGACGCTGTTGCATCTGTCACGGTTGCACCACCACCAGATGTCTGTTCTGTCGTCACCTTGTCTGTCTTTCCGCCACATGCACATAACGAAAGTGCAAGTGCTGCCGCCGCAACAACTGCGGCTGTCTTCCTGAATTTTCTCATAAACCCTCCTATCGTTTTTGTCCCTCTTTTTATCGTTTTATTGTAGTCCCACATGGGTACTACGAACAAAATTTCACAACCTCATCGTATGGTAATGCACCGCCGAATATATCCAGTGCACTTCCCACCGTCACATCAATGCGATCCTGTCCACATTGCTTCAAGCTCTCTAAATCATCAAAGCTTCCAACTCCGCCTGCATAAGTCATCGGCTGTTTGCCCCATGTGCCAAGCATGGTTGCAAGCTCCGTCTCAATGCCTGCCGCTTTACCCTCGACATCCACTGCATGAATCAGATATTCGCTACAGTATTCTGCCAGCTTGTCCAGCGTCTCCGGTGTAACAACTTCGTCTGTAAATTCCTGCCAGCGGTCGGTCACGATATAATACCTGCCATCCTTTTTCCGACAGGACAAATCGAGCACCAGATGCTCCGCACCGATCAGACTCGACAGCCGTTTCAGATTCTCGTAATTGATTCTTCCATCCTTAAATACATAGGATGTCACGATTACCTGCCGCGCGCCCATATCCAGAAACTGCTCTGCATTGTCTGCGTTGATGCCGCCACCGATCTGCAGGCCCTGTGGATATGCAGCAAGTGCAAGCTTCGCCTGTTCCAGATCTGCCTCATAGTATGTACTGCCAGCCGGATTCAGCAGGATAATATGTCCGCCGACCAGACCGCTTCGGCGATACAGATCAGCATAGAAATCTGCCTTCAGCTCCGAAACGAAGTTATCCTTGGCAAAATCAGCCTCATCTTTCAGGCTACCGCCGACAATCTGCTTGACTGCGCCATTATGTATATCAATGCATGGTCGAAACCGCATAATACGCTCCTTCTACGTCTGTCCGTCTGAATTTGCATCTATGGAATCCCACGTTCATGTATGGAACTGGTATAAATGCACATAGAATGTATTGCAAGCAGAAAGTACTAAGTGTTCTAATATACATGTTCTTACCATACGGGACCGCCGTCGATTCGCCGTCCATGGCTCAACGACGGCTTGTTTGAACATCGTGTTCAAACATCCCTGATTACAGAAAGAACACTAAGTACTTCCATGCCTGCAAACATATCCTATGTTCCATTTATACCGGTTCCACACATGACTCGCGAATAAACATAACAAGTCAGTTCAAACGGACAGGCATATTCTGTTTTTCCTTATTGGTTTCTCAAAACCTAATTGGTTTTTATCGTACCATATTTCCCTACCTTGTTCAATATATTTCGCTTTACGTGAAAGTGTTTTTGCGGTATCATTTACCCAAGGTAAATTGAACGAACACCTGTAAATTGGGTTCCAGACATTTGCGAATCGTATGAGGATTTGTGTATATATGTCTGCATCCGCTTCAAATAATTTAAATATGTTTGGGACTTAGAAGTTCTTGATGTTCTGTGAGTATCAGCAATGTTTGAACACGACGTTCAAACAAGCCGCCAGTGAGCCATGGACGGCGAATTGGCGGCGGTTGCGTACGATAACTATATGTGTATCAGAACATCTAGTACTTCTTAGTTTCAATACATGCTGATATATTATTGGAAGCGGATGCAGACATATCACAAATCCCATCACGATTCGTAGATACTGAAACAGTTTTACAGGGGCAAGGAGAAAATATGTTAAACGATTTGAAGAAAGAAATCACGGATTGCTACATGTACGGTGAGATCATCTGCCAACAGGGTTTTGGTCCAAAAACCGATATCTCCATGCATGACATGATCCGTTTTGATCTGCTGCAGTTTCTGGTGTATCTGACAGACAGCTCCGACGGCAGCCTGTACCCGGAGACACGCTTTTTACACGAATATCTCGGACAATATTTCACATTGGAATCTCTGATGCGCTTCAAGCAGGATCGCACAGCAACCCCCGAATTTGTCACAACGATTCCACGTTCCCTGACTTATTTTGTGGAAGCTGACCAGTCTGGGCTTTCTGCCTGCACGACGAAAGGTTTTTCAAAGTCAAGGAATCTGTACAACCTGTATGTCGAACTCGGTCAGGCATACATTTCCTGCAACAACCGGACAACCGACACAGAAGTCTCCGCGCTGACGGCTTATACCGGTATGATCGAGGAATACCTGCGCAAACTGAAACTGTTTGAGCCCGGCGAGAATCCGGCACTGAAGAATCCCCCGAAACCTTCCACCCCGAACAAGGCAGCCTCCGATGCCAACCCCCCTGCCAAAAATGCATCGACCTCGCAGGCGGCTATGGCTGCTATGAAAGGCACTATCAACAAGCAGGAAGTTCCAGAGGAAGATATCAAATTAGATGATCTGCTAAATGAATTAAACGAACTGACCGGACTTTCTGAAGTAAAGAAAGATATTAAATCACTGATCAACCTGTTGAAGGTGAAGAAGCTGCGGGAAGAGCGCGGTATGAAGCAGCCCGAAATGTCATTGCACATGGTATTTTCCGGGAATCCGGGAACTGGTAAAACAACCGTTGCCCGTCTGCTCGCCAAAATCTACAAATGTCTCGGTATCCTGCCGGGTGGTCAGTTGGTCGAGGTTGACCGTTCCAACTTAGTCGAAGGCTATGTCGGACAGACTGCCATCAAGACAAAGGAAGTCGTGGAAAGTGCCTTAGGCGGCGTACTCTTCATCGACGAAGCTTACACACTTACCGCAGGCAAAGACGGAAAGGACTTCGGGCAGGAAGCGGTAGATACCCTGCTTAAAATGATGGAGGATAACCGCGATAATCTGATCGTGATTGTTGCCGGTTACACCGAATTGATGCAGGAGTTTGTAGACTCCAATCCGGGACTCCGTTCGAGATTTAACAAATACATCAATTTCGAGGACTATAGCGGCGACGAGCTTTATGATATCTTCTTATCCATGTGCAAAAAACAGGAATACGAACCAAACGCACAGGGAAAAGCATATGTCAAAGAGTTACTGAATATCTGGGCAAAATCCCACGATGAAAACTTTGCAAATGCAAGAGAAGTACGAAACTATCTGGAGCGTTCCATCGCCAGACAGGCAAGCCGTATCGTCGAGCTTGACTCTGTCAGCGACAAACAATTAAAGACATTAACCAAGGGGGATTTAACGGAGGGATAATACCTGTGACCACAGGATTTCAAACAAATCCCGCTCTGTACGTTCCATCTGCGCATCTACGATGGCAGCCTCGCGCACCTGTCTGACAGAATCAGGCAGATCGTGAAGCTGCCATTTTGCATGAGCAGCATTTACAATCCGATATCCATGCTCGCGTACACGCAGGCAGAAGTCAAGTGCGGAAAGCTCTGTCCGGAATTTATCCGAGAATCCACCCAACTGTACAAACACTGATCTTTTCACAAGCATACAATGTGCCGGCACAATCACATATTCGCGGTTCATTCCATAGTACCGCATCGCACCGGTCTCATCCTGCCGGATCTTCCGCCATTCTTTCCATGCATCAAATTGTGGTAATCCGCGATACGGATAGCGGTATAAATTTTTTATTTCCTTCAGATCAATCGCACGTTCTGTTTCCGCCTGCCATTTCTGAACCGGAGACTCATATGCCCCTGCGAATTCCAAGCCCGCGCAATACAGCCGATCCCGGTCATCATAGACCGTCCCGGCTACAATTCCGACGTCTTCACGCATAGCGATACCTAGCATTTCACCGAGTGCTGTCGTATCGCCAATCTCCATATTCGCATCCAAAAATAAAAGGAAACTGCCATTCGCATGCAAGGTTCCAAGATTTCGGCATTCCGTGCTGCTTTTCCCAGGCTCTGCCTCCACCACAGCAATATTTCGTCTGCGGCTCTGCATCTGCTGGTAATATTTCTGCAATTCCTCATCTGTTCGGTCTTCATCTACAATGATAATCTCAAAATTACTGTACCGTGTTTTCTCGTAAAATGGCTCCAGCATCTGTTCCATCAACGAACGATTCGTATGCCCGGTTATGATCATCGACACGAGTGGATTGCCCGGTGTATCATATTTTACCGTATATACGCTTCGCTGATCAGTCATCATGACACGCGCCAGCAAATGTTCCCGCGACACATGTGCCTCCAATGCCTCTTTGCCCGCCAGATTCTCCTGTGCATGCTTTGCCTCCCGCTCCGAAGAAGTTCCATCATGAATCCGTTTGTGATACAACACGCGCGGAATATGACAGATCTCCCGGTTGCCTTCACAGCAACGCAGGATCATATCGTAGCCCTGCGCACCATCATACTGACTATGAAAGCCTCCGTCCGCCAGCATAAGCTCTCTCCGTGCCACAAACAAATGGGAAATATAATTATATGCACGCAGCAGGTCGATATCGAATTCCGGTTTGAATCGCGGTTCCAGATAATGACTTCCATTTTCTGCCATCCGGTCTTCATCGGAATAAACCACATCATAGCGTTCTCTCTGCAAAGCATCCACCACCCAGTACAGGGCATCCTCCGTCAGGACATCGTCATGATCCAGCAATGCAACATACGCTCCTTTTGCCGCCTGCAATGCCCGGTTACTGTTCCCGGAAATTCCAAGATTTTCTTCCATTTTTATGTACTGGATTCGCGGTTCATTCTCCATATATTGCCAGATAATGCGCTCCGTCTCCAAACTATACACCTTCTCCAGCACCGACAATTCGCCATCCTCTGATACGCGCGCATCAAGAACCGGCGGTTCTCCCTTCGCCTGACTGCCATCGACCAGACACAGTTCCCAGTTCCCATAGGTCTGATGCAGCACCGATTCCAGCATTGCACGTAAAGAAAGCTCCGGTGTCATATACACCGGAACTACAATACTGATACAAGGGCAGTATGAAAACACCCGCTCCCGCTGTGTTGCAAGTGCTTCCTCATCTGCCTCTATATTTTCTTTAAAAAAACGATCATACGCCAGATCCAGCCCCGTCACCATCGAACGTGCCTTGGAAAGCGCCTCCGGGATTGCAGTCGAACGAATATGCGCAAAGCCTTTTTTAATTGTATCCGCATTCAAGTCTGAAAGTCGAAACTTCATCGCCACTGCCTCCCCTTTTTCTTATTTCCGCACAGAGAAATCAAACGCATCTAACGCCAGATTCATGTTGTAGTACGGATCTCCGGTTGCCAGAATATCCACCCATCTTGACTGAAACAACTGCATCTCGCTGTGGAATCGCTTCTGTTTTTTCACAGTATCTTCTTTACCTCTGGATTTTGATTCATAATGATACAGCTTTGCCTGTGGAACATACACAACCAATTTGCCAAGCTTTCTTACTTTCAAACAAAAATCCACATCATTAAAAGCCACCTGAAATTCTGGATCCAGTCCTCCAACCGCATCGAAGGTCTCTCTGGAAATCATCAGACAGGCTGCTGTAACCGCACTATAATCACACGCAACAGAAGTCCGAAGCTGATAGATACCCGCCTGCTCATCCATTGCAGAAAATGCATGTCCGGCAATTCCGCCAATCCCAACAATTACGCCTGCATGTTGAATCGTGCCATCCTCAAAATACAACCGTGCACCAACAATTCCTACATCTTTGCGTTGACAATACCCAAGCATCTGAGTAATAAAATCCGGTGAAATCAGTTCGGTATCATTGTTTAACAACAAAATATACTTACCCTTTGTATGTGCAACACCAAAATTATTGATTTTGGAATAATTAAATTCCTCCTGCCAATACAACACCTGAATATGCGGATTTTCCACAAGTGATTCATAGTATGCAAATGTCTCTTGTTGCACACTGTTATTTTCTACTATGATAATCTCATAATTCCGATAAGTCGACCGTTGTTCAATCGCATCAATACATTTTTTCAAATCATCCACATGATCCTTGTTTGGAATCACGATTGACACAAGCGGTTCTCCCCGAACCAGATAACTCACCTGATAATACCCCGGAGCTGCTCCATCCACAACCTCCGCAGCCAGCCCCTGTCGCGCCAAATGCGCTTCTATCGCTCGTTTTCCAGCCTCAAACGCATAACGTTTTGCTGCCGGATCTTCCGCTGTCGATGCCGCATGTGCCCGCCAATGATACAGAATCTTCGGAATATGACAAATGCCATCTGCCTGCTCCGTGCAACGGAATATAAAATCATAATCCTGCGCACCATCAAACGCTGGATTTAACAACCCCACCTGATCCACTAAGTTTTTCTCTGCTACAAACATATGACAAATATAATTATTACAACGTAGCAAATCAATATTAAAATCCGGTTTAAAATTCGGTGCAAAGAAATAATCTCCTGTTTCATCCACCTTATCTTCATCGGTATAAATTACCTGCACCCGCTTCGCATTTAGCGACTCAACGCAGGCATAAAGTGCATCCGGCTCAAACAAATCGTCGTGATCACCAAACACAATATAATCTCCCGTCGCAAGCGTATATGCCTGATTCGTATTTTCGGCTATTCCAAGCGTTCCATCTTGTGAAGCTATATAATGAATTCTCTGATCCTTTTGCATATATACCTGCAAAAAATCGTATAAACATTTTTCTTTTCTTCCTCCATCCGAGAAGCATAACTCCCAGTTTCCATAGGTTTGCGCCTGCACCGACTCAATTAACGCACGCAGAAAATCACAATTGCTCTCATATAATGGCACCAAAATGCTAAACTTCGGATGATATTCAAAATGCCGTCCACATTGTTCCTGTCTTTCACTATCTGTCAGCCGATGACTATGCATCCATTTATTATAATCCACATAGTTGGAACCAAGATGCAGGTACTTTTTTAATTTTGCACATGTATTACGCCATCCGAATGTCTTTATATTGTTGATTACACGGATTGCATTTATATATATACGTCCCATATCTGATTCTCCTGCTGTTTTCTATATCATCTGTTGTCTCAGTATATCATACATACAAAAAAATCTCACGAAAATATCAAGATTTAGTTGTTATTTTCTATTATATTCGTGTATAATAGACACGTTATAAGGTTTACCATTACGAATACCATTCTTATATCAATCTTTCAGTAATTAACCATATACCTTATAACGCACGAAGAGGAACCAGCATCACCGGTTCCTCTTTTTTGTATATCCAATATCAAGGCTCTGATTCATCTTCTCCTGAATCAGCCTTTATCTTTATATTACTAGGCTCTTCTCCGTTTCCAGACAGCCGGGCAGAACAACAGCATCATCGGGAAAATCTCCAGTCTGCCTGCCAGCATATCGAACATCAGAATATATTTCGTAAAATCCGTAAAATGTCCGAAATTCGCCATCGGTCCAACCAGAGAAAGCCCCGGACCGATATTGTTAAACGTCGCTGCTACTGCCGCGAAGTTCGTGACCAGATCTTTGTTCTCAATCGACACAAGCAGTACGGATACCGCGAAAATAACCATATATGTCATAAAATAGACATTTGTCGCCCGCAGCGTCTCATGCTCGAGTGGTTTTCCCTCGATTTTGATCTTCTTCACGGAACGCGGATGCAGATAAGAAATAATTTCTTTTATAAATGACTTGCATGCAATAATAAACCGTGAGACTTTGATACCGCCGCCCGTACTTCCGGCGCAGGCACCGATAAACATCAAAAGCACAAGGATTGTCCTCGAAGTCTCCGGCCATAGATTGAAATCCGCACTTGCAAATCCCGTTGTCGTGATAATACTTGCTACCTGGAAGAACGCTTGCCGGATGCCTTCCGCCGGCGCATACAATGCAAAATGCCGCAGATTAATAAAGATAAACACTGCCGCTGCAATCACGATGATAAAATAAATCCGCACCTCTTCAAACTTCAGCGCATCCCGCAGCTTTCCTGTGAGAATCAGGAAATAAAATCCGAAATTCACACCGAACAGCAGCATGAAAATCGTAACGACCCACTGATTATACGGGCTGACACTGACGAATCCGTCATTCCAGATTGCAAAACCTCCGGTTCCGGCTGTTCCAAACGACGTTGTCAGAGCTTCAAACAGATTCATTCCTCCAAAGAGTAGAAAAATCACCTCTATCATGGTCAGGGCAAAATAAATAATATACAGATATTTGGCTGTCTGACGCACCTTCGGAACCAGCTTTCCAACCGAAGGTCCCGGGCTTTCCGCCTTCATCAGGTTCATGTGGCTGCCTCCCGCCATCGGCACGATGGCAAGCAGAAATACAAGAACGCCCATGCCTCCGATCCAATGGCTGAAGCTTCGCCAGAATAAGCTGCCCTTCGTCAGGCCTTCCACATCCGATACAACCGTCGCACCCGTTGTTGTAAATCCTGATATCATCTCAAAAAGCGCATCTGCAAAATGCGGAATATCACCATTGATCACAAACGGCAGACATCCAATCACAGACATCAGAATCCACGAAAGTGCTACCGTCACGAAACCTTCCCGCAGATAAAACCGCATGTTCTTCGGTTTCCGCAAAATAATTGCTGAACCTGCAACCGCACTGCCAAGTGCCACCCACAAAAAAGCAAAGCCGCCCTTCTCACCATAGATCGCAGACACGATCCCAGGGAGAGCCAGAAATGCTGCTTCGATTTCCATGATCCAGCCTAATATATAAATAACAACTGAGTAGTTCATAATCTGTCTCCAAAAAAATCTCCCTTACTGCCATTTCAAAATATCGCTGACATCGGTAAAGCCCGTGTGCGTTGTAACAACGACCACGTAATCTCCCTCGCAGATGACATCCTGACCACGCGGAATAATGACCTTACCATTCCGGTTCAGACAGGCAAGCAGAAGGTTATCCTTCAATTTCAACTCCATGATCGGTTTCCCGATTACCGGAGAATCCTTCTCAACCTTAAACTCCAGTGCCTCCGCCCGGTTATCAAAGATATGATACAGTGTCTCAATATTACTTCCGACCGAATTCTGCATCGCACGGATATACGCCAGAATCTTCTCTGCTGTAATATAACGTGGATATACGATACTTCCGATGTCCAGACTATCAAGCACATCACTGAATGTGCTCCGATTGATCTTCGTGATCACCTTTGTGTCAGAGCATTTTCTCGCAAATAACGTAAGCAGGATATTCTCCTCGTCAAGTCCGGTCAGCGGAACAAACGATTCCGTACTCTCGATGCCCTCCTCACGGAGCAGGTCTTCGTCCGAGCCATCGCCATGCAAGATCAGTGCCTTCGGAAGTAATACGCTCAGCTCCTCACACCGTTTCTCATCCAACTCCAGAATCTTGACCTCCACACCGGATGAAATCAGCTGTTTTCCAAGATAATACGAGGTTTTTCCTCCTCCAATGATCATGCAGTTTTTGACCTTATGTGTATCGACACCGATCTTCTTGAAGAAATCCATACTGTTTGTCGGTGTCGCAAGAAATGTCACGGCATCACCGCCACGCATGATGAAAGAACCATCCGGGATAATCAGGTTCCCATCCCGCTCGACACCACAGACAAGCATATCACAGTTTAACTCATGCATCGCCGAAATCGGCTTATCGTGCAGCAGATTTCCCTTCGGAATCTTGAACTTCACAAGCTCCGCATGTCCACGCGCAAAGGAGTTGATCTCAAGGGCCGACGGCAGACGCAGCAGACGTGCAATCTCGCGTGCAGTCTCCAACTCCGGATTAATGATCAGCGAAAGTCCAAGCTGATTTCGAAGATACGAAAGCTCCATACTGTAATCCGGGTTCCGGACACGTGCGATGGTAGCACAGTCACCGACCTTTTTCGCGATCGTACAGCTGAGCAGATTTAACTCATCACTTTCCGTCACGGCAATCAGAACATCCGCATCCTGAATACCCGCCTCAATCTGGATGCTGTAGCTCGCACCATTTCCGGTAAAGCCCATAACATCGTAGTCTTCCGTAATCCGCTGAATCACCTCATTCTTCTGATCAATGACGGTAATATCATGGGATTCCTTGCTGAGCTTCTCCACCAGCGTACTTCCAACTTTTCCGCATCCAACGATAATAATGTTTAAACCCCGTTCTTTTTTCTGCGTTTTCTTTGAAGATCTCATATCCTTAATTCTTACACTCCCCGTATATTCGCAATTCCTTATTAACAATAAAATTGAAACTTTATTGTACCATATTCACAGTGTTACTACAAGGGAATGTCACGCGGAACCGCGTTCCAAAATCCGGTCTGGTCAACACGTCAATCTGTCCATCATGTGCATCTACGATCCATTTTGCAATGGATAGTCCAAGACCTGATCCGCCCGTCTCACTGTTGCGTGCCTCATCGGAACGATAAAACCGCTCAAAGATATGCACGACCTCGGATGCCTGCATGCCGATACCTTCATCCTGCACCTGATAATAGACGCCTTGCTCTGACCGCCCGACTGTAAAATGAATCGTATCGCCCCCTTCCGAATACTTTGCCGCATTCTGTACGAAAATACGAATAGACTGTTTCAGCATGGCAACATCGCCACGCACCATACAGCCTGGGCAGGCTGAAAATTCGTACGGATGCGTCTCATCAATCATCATGGATTCCTCGTACACCTCCTGCACAAGGTCATTTAAGTCCACTTCGACCGGCTTCAATGTATTCCGCCCACTATCTCCGCGCGCTAAGAATAGAAGCTGTTCAATCAGATCCTTCATATGGTCAGATTCGTTCTTGAGCGCTTCAATCGACTCATTTAGCACTGCTTCATCTTCTTTGCCCCAGCGGTCGAGCATGTTTACATAGCCCTGAATCACGGAGATCGGCGTCCGCAGCTCATGCGATGCATCCGACACGAACCGCGCCTGCTGCAGCTTACTCTCCTGCATCCGAGCGAGCAGATTATTCAGTGCCACCTCAATGCTCTGCAAATCCTTATCCCCGGTCGATATCCGTATATCATTCGCATCAACGGAGACATTCGAGATTGCCTGTTCCAGATGCTCCAGATTTACCTCATCACCGCTCATATTTGAGAGTGCTTCCGCACGCACAGCAAGATCATTCAACGGACGCAGCTTCCGTCTGATATTCCGTATACCAAAGCACGCAGAAATGAGCATCATAAGTTCCACCGCGCCAACCACAATGAGCGGTATAGCCGCATAATCCAGAACCTCATGCACCAGAAAATTGTCCGTGTTCTTACCGACCTGTGTGGTCATCGCCCATGTGGCATATGAATCACCCGACCATGTAATATGCACCGGCTTCGCCCCGGACATCCAGTCTGCATCTGTCGTATCAAGCCGCCATACCAGCACCGCCACGAACAACATTCCGAGTATCACAATATCAAGTCCCAGCAACGCAAAAAAGCGCCGGAACCAGTATCCGACATGAATCTTCCGGGCAATAGAGGTTGTCTTCCGATTTGTCCGTTCTTCTCTCATCCAATCACTCCTATGACTCCTTGATGCAATATCCGACTCCGCGAACTGTCTGGATCAGCTTAATTCCAAAATGATCGTCAATCTTCGTCCGCAGATACCGCACATACACATCAATGATATTCGTCTCGCCGACATAATCATACCCACAGACCTCATTTAGAAGCTTCTCCCGGGTAAGTACAATATTCTTGTTCCGCATCAACGTGTGCAGCAACTCGAATTCACGGTTCGTAAGCTCCACATTTTCGCCCTGCACAGTCACCTCGTGGCGGTCTTCGTCTAAGCAGACACCCAGCACCTCCAGCTTATGTGTCGGTGCATCCTCTGTACGCGCATGCTTCTTTAGCGCGACGCGGATACGCGCCAGCAGCTCCTCGATGGCAAATGGCTTCGTGATATAATCATCCGCACCAGCGTCCAGCCCTGCTACCTTATCCATCACAGCGTCGCGTGCCGTGAGCATAATGACCGGCGTGTCCTTCTCCTGCCGGAGTCTGCGCAGCACTTCCATGCCATTTAATCCCGGCAGCATCACATCAAGTAAGATCAGGTCAAACGAACCGGAGAGGGCTTTGTCCAAGCCCTCTCTGCCGTCTGCCGCCTTCTCGACTTCATTTCCTTCATGTTTTAATTCCAGTTCGACGAAACGGGCGATGCCCGCTTCATCTTCAATAATCAAAATCTTGCTCATATCGTCTCCTATAAACAGGAAAACGATTACGTCATAATGCTTATACCAGATATGTATAGTATCCAATTACATGCAGACGCGCTCTCGCTCACTTCCACATGTAGCGGTACTAAACTCATTGCACCAGTAAACTGGCACAATTCGTTAAGTACCGACATGTTCCAATGGTCTGCATTAAAATTGGTACTATACATATCTGAAATATATTTTTTTATACGTAATCGTTTCCCCTATCTTATAATTTTCCTTTCTCTATGTTTCAGATTTTTATTTCTTGATGTCTTCTTTCACTCCCGCACAGGCATCGGATGCCTTGTCGCAGGCGTTGTTGATGTCCTGAACTGTTTTCGCGTCACCCTCGAAATGGTACCTGCAGTCGCAGAAGAGTCCGATGATCAAAAGTGGTACACAGATCCAGAATGCGAAGATCAAAAGCAGTATGAATATGATGATCGGCATCCGCATAAAACGCTCACCCTTACGCTCAATGATGAAGTTCTTCTCGCAGCCCTTCTTGATGATATCGCCTACCCACGCGAAGAACTCATCCATACGCTCACCGAATGTTTTCTTCTTGCAAGACTGCTCGTAGGCAGCCTGTGCCTGTGCCAGCTCGTTCGATGTCTCCTGCGGAGTCGTCGTATAAGTGCCAACCTCCGGTGCCTTGATCTTTCCAAGCTTCTCTAAATACACGATCGCATCGAGCAGATCATAATTACATGCTTCGAGTGCACTCTTGGCATCCTCATAACTGACGCCTGTTTTCTCTCTGATTTTTTCTACCTTTTCTAACTGATCCATATCTGATATCCTCCATTTTCTGTAACAGCGGTTTTGTAATTTGTTCTTTGCTGTTCTTGATTGTGTCCTTATCTTACGGCACCAAAATTAATCTATAAGGTAGGAAAGATTAAAATCAGATTAAAATTTCTATTATTTTCCATATATCTATCTGCACTTCTTCCTGTTCACATACTAACACAAGTGTATGCGTATGTTCATCTATTTTCTTCAGAATTCCGGTGTCCTTCACATAGGCACCGCCCTCTTTTTTCGCATCCTTCACAAAATGTACGACCGCTACTTCCGTATCCTTGTGCTCCGCTAACCACTGCAGCTTCCGGTTTAGTTCCGCAACCTCATACTCATCAAGTTCGATCTCTTCCTCTGTCAGCCGTGCCGTCTCCCGCACCGCTTCATCATGTCCCGTAAGCGCTGCAAATGGGGCAAACTGCGCCGCACGCATCATCCGATCCATCGGCGGATGCTTCTTCGACACCGGGCGTTCCCGGTCGATGATATCACTGTAATCCCGTCTCACGCCTTATGTCCTCCGATCTGATTATTCCTGTCACGCGCCGTTGCGCCCTCGCGGAAATTCATTCCACGTAGAACTGCATTTTTACCGTATTTATGTTTGATTGCAAGCAATGCCTGCTGAATCTGCGCTTCTTTTGCTTCCTTTTCTTTCTCTGCTTCCTTCTCCTTTTCCAACGCCGCATAATCGGTAAATAAATCCATCTGTTCAAATCCAGAAGTCTCTTCCTTCACATCTTCCTTCCGGATCACATGATTGGCTACCACATACATCCGCCGCACAAGCAGATTCTCATCCACAATCCGGTCATATAAGCGAAGCACCGCCGCCTCAATCCTGCTTGTTGACGATGTATAACTGTCCAGATTCTCTGTCCCGTGTGCGTGCTTCGGCACCTTCCGCCCATAGCGGTCACGCGTCACCTCACCGTGATACCCATTTGCTCCCCCAGACAGATTCTCGATATCATAGCCAACTGTAAGTACCATCTGATTTGTGACAAGCCCCTTTTCAACCAGTTCCAGCACCAGTCCCTCTGTCATTTCCTGTACAACCACACGTGCTTTCTCACATGTATACGGGCATTGCAACACCTGCCCCGAACTAATGCTATTACTCTCCGGGCGGTACGCCTTAATCTCTGCGATCGTACACGGTTCATAGCCCCATGCATGGTCGATCAGCAGCTCTGCATTCACCCCGAAAAGCTTATACAGCAGATCTTCGTTATAGTAATCATCTTCTCCGCCCAGTGAACACCGGGCAATATCTCCCATCGTATACAGATCCTGTGCATGCAGCTTCTTCTGGTAACCCGCCCCCACACGCCAGAAATCCGTCAGCGGTTCATGGTTCCACAACAGTCTGCGGTAGCTCATCTCATCAAGCTCCGCAATCCGCGCGCCACGTTCATCCGGCTGCATATGCTTCGCCTCGATATCCATCGCAATCTTTGCCAGATACAGATTCGTTCCAATCCCCGCCGTCGCCGTGATTCCTGTCGTTTCATAGACATCCCGTATCATTGTCTCTGCAAGCTGTCTTGCTGTCATCTGATAGGTATTCAGGTATGTCGTCGCATCAATGAACACCTCATCCACCGAATAGACATGCATATCCTCCGGCGCGACATATTTCAGGTAGATATCGTAAATGCGCGTACTGTATTCCATGTAATGTGCCATCCGCGGCTTCGCCGCAATATAGTCCAGCGCCAGCCTTGGATCCGCTTTCACCTTCAGATTTTCATACGACGATCCGTTAAATTCCCGCCCCGGTGCAAATGCCAGCCGCTGACGGTTGATCTCTTTTACCCGCTGCACAACTTCGAACAAGCGCGCCCGCCCCGATATGCCATAGGATTTCAGGGATGGCGAAACAGCCAGACAGATTGTCTTCTCTGTCCGGCTCTCATCTGCTACGACGAGGTTCGTTGTGAGCGGGTTCAATCCCCGCTCCACGCACTCCACCGACGCATAAAATGATTTCAGATCAATTGCTATATACTGCCGCATACCGTCACTCCACATAGATAAATCCGTGTCTTATTTCACATACTGTTTTTATTTTAGTATAGAACATATGTTTTGTAAATAATAAATATTTCAAACAGCATCATAAAACCAGCGGATTCGTACGTTATTTATATAATCATTTACAAAATTATACAAACTATAAATATTTATTTTGCAACTTCGTTACACTTTTGATGCAACTTTGATGCAATTATTTGGTATGTTATGTTAACAGGGGATTTTAGGAAATCCGGACACATATTTTCAGGAAAGACAGGGAGATAAATGAACGTAAAAATAGACTCAAGAAAAATCGAAAAGGGCGACACTTTTGTGGCACTGCGCGGCATCGACCACGACGGACATGCCTATATCCGACAGGCAATTGAAAACGGCGCAGCGAAGATCATCTGCGAGGAAGGAAGCTACGAGGTGGAAACCTGTATCGTCGAGGATACCAGAGCATATCTGGTCAATTATCTGAAAGATACTTACTACGACAAAATCAGCAAACTCAAGCTGATCGGCATCACCGGTACAAACGGAAAAACTACATCAGCATTTCTGCTTCACCAGATGTTGAATAAGCTTGGCAGAAAATGTGGCTATATTGGCACAATCGGCTTCTACGTCGGCGAGAAGATCCGCAGTCTCGCGAACACGACCCCCGATATCTATGATCTGTACGCGATTCTGCTGCAATGCCTGTCGCTCGGCTGTGAGTATGTTGTCATGGAAGTAAGCAGTCAGGGACTTGCAAATCACCGTGTCGAGACGTTGCAGTTTGACTATGCGGTCTTCACAAACCTGACACAGGATCATCTGGATTTCCACAAGACGATGGAACGCTATGCCCTTGCAAAGCAGGAATTATTCCGCATGTTAAAGCCATCCGGCAAAGCGATCATCAACTATGACGATTCCTACAAGCACTATTTTCTGCTTGAAGAAAATGAGAATGTAACCTTCGGCTTTACCGGCGGAGATTTCAATGTAGCTTTGGATGCCGCAGACAAGGAACATACAGAATTCTCGGTACAGTGCCCTGCATTTACCCAGAACTTCTCGACCAATCTGATCGGCACTTACAATATCTACAATCTGATGGCTTCCGTTGTGATTCTGACACTGGAGCAGTTTGACAGTGCCACCATCGCACAGGCAGCCGCAGCACTTACACTTCCAAAGGGCAGAACCGAATGTATCCACACAGGAAATAATCTGATCATGGTAGACTACGCACATACGCCAGACGCCATGAGCAAGGTTCTGACTGCCGCACGTGCACTTACCTCCGGCAGCATCTATGTCGTGTTTGGATGCACTGGTGAAAGAGACCGGGATAAACGTGCGAAGATGTCCGCGATTGCCTGCAAGCATGCTGATTACGTTATAATGACGCACGACGATCCTCATTATGAAGATCAGGCACAGATCTACCATGATATGACATCCGGGCTTTCTTACGATAACTACGAAATCGTGCATGACCGGAAGGACGCTATTCGAAAGGGAATCTCCCTGTTAGATACGGACGACATTCTTCTGATCCTTGGAAAAGGGCACGAAGAATTTATTGTTTGCCGGGATAAGCGGATTCCATTTAATGATATGAATGTCGCACGGCAATGCCTGTCTGAACGGAGGACTCCCACCGCAGCTAGGATCTGCCAATCCGCCTAGCGGTCACATGCACAATTAACATTTATGAACGCTAAAAGGGCGGCCACATCCTGTGACCGCCCAGTAAGAGAGGGGAAACGAAAAATCGTCTGGCTAGCTATTTTAAATTATCCTTCGATGGCAATGAATTTCTTCTCTTCCACCTGTGGCTTTGCTTCCTTCTTTGGAACAGAGATCTTCAAGACACCATCTTCGAATTTTGCCTTGATATCATCCTGTGTGATCGCATCGCCCACATAGAAGGATCTGTTGCAGGAACCTTCATAACGTTCCTTACGGATATATTTGCCCTTGGCATCCTTCTCATCCTTAGAGTTCTTTGTAGAAGCCTTGATGATCAGGTAACCATCCTTCACTTCACCGGTTACATCTTCCTTCTTAAATCCTGGAAGGTTCATATCAATCTCGTAACCGTCTTCTTTCTCAAACACATCAGTACTCATCAGATTCTGTGCCGGTGCATCATACTTATAGACACCAAAACTTGGTGCATCAAAGAAATCATCCATAAAACTATTTGTAAATAAACTTGGCATTAACATAAGCCATACCTCCTTTTATACTTCACTCAGTAATTGCAATCTATGTTTCTTGACGGCATTCACTATTTAATTGCAATTACAATATCAACTTTCCTTCCCACTCGGGTTCCCTTCTCTAGGTCTTCCCTCATGTTCTAGGTGTACTATAACACACTTATTAGCACTCGTCAATAGCGAGTGCTAATAAAAATTGTGAAAAAAGTGTGAAGTCTTGATTATACAAAAACAGGTATGCCGCAACAATACAGCACACCTGTTTCAAAATCATGTTATTTACTTAAACTGATTCTGCTCTGCATGGCGTTTGAAGAAGTCCTTTGTCTCCTTCACAACCACACCACTCAAAGCGAAGATTGCGATCATGTTTGGAATCGCCATCAATCCGTTGAAGATATCGGCGATCGTCCATACTGCCTTTACTGTCATGTATGGTCCGATGAATACTGCCAAGATATACAACCAGCGATATACAAGGATTGCTTTCTTGTTCTTGCCTGACAGGTATTCCAGACAGCGCTCCGAATAGTAATCCCATCCGAGGATCGTTGTAAATGCGAAGAATACCAGACAAAGCATCAACAGGAACGCAGCTACCTGCTCGGAAATCGGAAGTCCCTCCTGGAATGCGTAGGTTGTTACCTGTACACCCTCTAAGCCTTCCTGCTGCCAAGCACCTGTCAATACGATAGAAAGTCCTGTCATCGTACAGATGATGATTGTATCAATAAATGTACCCGTCATGGAAACCAGACCCTGACGTACCGGCTCCTTTGTCTTTGCTGCGGCTGCAGCGATTGGTGCAGAACCAAGACCGGATTCATTTGAGAAGATACCTCTTGCAACACCCTTCTGCATTGCAACGATCATCGTACCAACCACACCACCGGTCACTGCCTTTGGATTGAATGCGCCCTTTACGATTGTTACAAACGCATCCGGAATCTCTTTGATATTGCAGATGAGAAGCACCAGACAAAGCAGAACATAAAGCACTGCCATAAATGGGACGACGATCTGGGATACATTTGCAATACGCTTGATACCACCGATCAACACAAGTGCCACGCAGACACTCAGGATCAAAGATGCAATAACTACCGTCCACGAATATGTACCGATTCCAGGAATCTCTACGCTCCATGATTCATTCGGATCAAAGAATCCCTCAACAGCCGATGCAATACCATTCACCTGTGAGAATGTTCCGATACCGAACAATCCTACACAGATACCGAAGAATGCAAAGATCTTCGCAAGCCATTTCCACTTTGTACCCATACCTTTTTCGATATAGTAAAACGGTCCACCAAGGGCATGATTATCTTCATCTACCACACGATACTTAACTGCAAGGAGTCCTTCTGCATACTTGGTTGCCATTCCGAAGAATGCAGCAAGCACCATCCAGAACAGAGCACCCGGGCCACCGGCTCCGATCGCTGTTGCGACGCCGACGATATTTCCGGTTCCGATCGTCGCTGAAAGTGCCGTACAGAGTGCACCGAACGAAGTTACCTCTCCTTCGCCCTCTTCCTCATTTTTCACCATCCATTTCAGGGCAAGCGGCAGTTTACGGACCTGCAGCACACCCATACGGATGGTAAGAAGGATTCCACCTGCAATGATTAAAATCATAAGCGGCGGACCCCAGACGAAATCATCTACTTTTGTCAAAAAGCTATTAATTGCTTCCCACATGTTTCCTACTCTCCTTTATTTTATTTTAACAACATGTTCTCTATATTACACAGTTTTCCAGCTTTTGACAACATTTTTCCCTCAATTTATAAAGTTTTTTACTGTTTTCATATTAAATATACGGGGTATAATAGAGTTTATGATATACTTTATATGTCCAAATATGGATTTTAAAAAAGAAAGGAATACATTTTTATGAATCTTATTAAGAATATTTCCAAATCAGAAGTACATGTATTGAAGGATCAGGTTACTTATCAGGAGGGACAGGTTGTCAGCAAGACACTCGCCCAGAATGACGCCGTATCTATCACATTATTTGCCTTTGACAAGGACGAGGCGATCAGCACACACGAGTCCGGCGGCGATGCATTTGTTACCTGCTTAGATGGTGTCGGCAGAATCACAATCGATGGTGTTGAATATATCCTGCACGAAGGTGAATCCATCGTAATGCCAGCCAAGCATCCACATGCCGTCTATGGTGCAGAACAGTTCAAGATGCTGTTAGTTGTTGTATTTTAATTATCTTAATTCTTAAAACGGAAAAGCCGCCGAGCCGGGAATCCAAGCCCCAGTCCGACGACTTTTTTTCTTTCTTCTATTCTATATATCGGCAGATTTCTATTATTGCTTTACATTAAATGCTTTCATTCCTGGATATACAGCGCTTGCGCCAAGCTCTTCCTCAATACGGAGCAGCTGGTTGTACTTTGCAACACGCTCAGAACGAGAAGGTGCACCTGTCTTGATCTGGCATGTATTAAGTGCAACTGCAAGGTCTGCAATCGTTGTATCAGCCGTCTCACCAGATCTGTGTGAGCTGATTGCTGTGTATCCAGCCTTGTGCGCCATCTTGATTGCTTCCAATGTCTCAGAAACAGATCCAATCTGATTCAACTTGATCAGGATTGCATTTCCTGCGCCAAGCTCAATTCCCTTTGCCAGTCTCTCTGTATTTGTTACGAACAGGTCATCGCCAACAAGCTGAACCTTGCCACCAAGTCTTGCAGTCAGCTTCTGCCAGCCTTCCCAGTCCTCTTCATCCAGACCATCCTCGATTGAGATGATTGGATATTTCTCGCAAAGTGCTTCCCAGTGCTCGATCAACTGCTCAGCTGTATACTCTGTACCCGCCTTCGGAAGCTTGTAGTAGCCCTTTCCTTTTTCGCTCTTCCACTCAGAAGAAGCTGCATCCATAGCAATCTTGAAATCCTTGCCCGGCTCATAACCTGCTCTCTTTACAGCTTCGAGAATTGTCTCGATTGCTTCCTCATCAGACTTCAAAGCAGGGGCAAATCCACCCTCATCACCAACGGATGTTGCAAGTCCACGCTCTTTCAAAATTGCAGCCAATGCATGGAAAACTTCTGCACACCAACGCAGACACTCTTTGAACGATGGAGCGCCAACCGGCATGATCATGAACTCCTGTACATCAAGTCCAGAAGAAAGTGCATGACATCCACCGTTTACGATGTTCATCATTGGAACTGGCATACGATTTCCAGATACGCCACCAAGGAAACGATACAGTGGAATATCAAGGGATGTTGCTGCTGCACGGCAGCATGCGATAGATACTGCAAGAATCGCATTCGCACCAAGCTTAGACTTGTCCTTTGTTCCATCTGCCTGAATCATAGCCTGATCCACTGCATAGATATCTGATGCATCCATACCCTCGATTGCATCATTGATAATTGTATTGATATTTTCAACTGCCTTTGTGACACCCTTGCCAAGGTAACGGCTCTTATCGCCATCACGAAGCTCCAGTGCCTCGAACTCTCCAGTGGATGCACCACTTGGTGCAGTACCTCTTCCGATGGTTCCATCTGCCAGATAAACCTCTGCCTCTACCGTTGGATTTCCTCTGGAATCCAAGATCTCACGGCCAATAACCTTTTCAATTTCTAAATAATCCATTGTTATGTACTCCTTTCAATTTGCATTTTAACGGAGTCTCTTGCTTCTGACGGTCTCTCCTCGTTCAGAAGCAGGAGTTCCGAAATGATTTACACGTGCTAGGTTAGCCAGACCTAACTATAAGTTAGTATATACTAACCCGGTTTAAAATGCAAGTGTATTTTCCATAACTTTTATGCAACTACAATACTCCCAACCATACGGGCATCTCCATCCAGCACAAGAGATACCTCATAATGCTGTTTAGGCAGATTCTGCTTTATAAATGCAGCCTCAAAACCAGCAAATGCTAACCTTCGCTTACCAAACGCATCCCGGACATCTGGTCTGTACAGTCGCTCTGATTTTACAATGTACTGTTGCTTGTCCTGTCCAGTTAAAACAATATTGAGCGTTCCCGCACGCAATGTTTTTCGATTCAAGGCCCAACCACTGATTTTTACGACTGCTTCATCTGTAAACTCTTCCACCTTGTATTGCAGACTTCCTTTTTCAACAAGCACCTGTTGCGTTTCCTCAGGCGTTTCGATTTCCTTTACTTTCAACAGCCGTAACGAGAAGTTATCACTGTTTCCAATCAGATTTGGGTTATAACACGGATCATACCCCTTAAATTCCGGATGACGATCATACAATTTTTTCATTTCCCGTTGCTGTCTGGCGGCTTTTTCTGGGGATACAGCGTCATAGCCACGGCTGACAGATTCATAATGGTATAAACGGACATCTGTTCGCACAACATTATAATATCCTGCTTCCACTAAATTAAAACATAAGTCAATATCGTTATATGCCACTGGTAACTGTTCCGAAAAACCACCCACCTGATCATATTTATTCCGGTCAATCATAAGACACGCACCGGTCACCGCACTGTAATTATATTCCAGCTTATTTCGTCCCCAATAACAATTCAAATCGTCGTTAATCCGTTGAAATGCATGTCCTGGTCCAACCATAAAACTGACAACACCTACATGCTGTATCAAATTCGTATTTGGGTAAATTAATTTACATCCAACCGCACCTGTATGTGGCTGCTGTGCATGTCCCAGCATCCGTTCCAGCCATTCCGCTCCCTCAACACGAATATCGTCATTTAAAAACAGAAGGAACTGTCCATCTGCCAGATGTGCCCCAATGTTGCACATCTTTGAAAAATTAAACTCCATTGGCGCGTAATGATATTTGCACTCCAATTCTTTACACATTTGTGTATATTTCGCATGTGTTTCTTCTGCACTGCCATTGTCCACAACAATGATTTCATAATTTTGATATTTCGTTTCCTTTCGGATGGACGTCAGACATTGCTTTAAAATGTCATAATTATCCTTAGACGGAATAATAATGCTTACTCTGGGATTTCCCACAACTTCATAAACCACGCGGAACATCACTATATCTTTAATATATTCCAGATGCCCTTTAACGCCTCTTCGCTCCAGGGCTTCGAGCTTCGCCTTCTTTGTCGTTTCAATAATATATGGCTTTGCCGATATATCATTTGCCGTAGACTCTTCACGTTCCCGCCAATGATAAAGAATTTTTGGCACATGCCCTATACGATTCGTCTTCTCCATCACCCGCAAAACAAGATCATAGTCCTGCGAACCTTCCAAGCCTACACGCAAACCGCCCATTTCGTCCAGCAAGGATTTGCGATACACCGCCAAATGGCAGGTATACATCAAAGACATAAATGTATCTGGAGACCAATCCGGCTTAAAAAACGGATTCCTTCTTTTTGTCCCATCCTCAGATAATTTGTCCTCATCGCTGTAAATAAAATCCAGTGTATGATCTTCATTTAGCTTTTTCGCAATTTCATACAGTGCATTTTCTGCATACAGATCATCACAATCCAAAAGCGCAACAAATTCGCCCTCTGCCATTGCAATTCCATCGTTTGTAGTTCTGGATATATGTCCATTCTCACTGCGGTATTTTATTTTAATGCGCTCCACTCCTTCAAATTGCCGCAAAGTCTCTCTGACACGCGCATCGGTTGAACAATCATCTACAAGGCACAACTCCCAATTATCATATGTCTGATTCTGCACAGATTGAATGCATGCCGTTAACATCTGTGGTTCCACATTATATACTGGCACAACAACCGAGATGAGTGGTTTATATTCCAACTCCTGTTCTGGCTCTTTATATTGCTGTTCATTTTGCAGCATCCACATGTCATATTCATTTTTCTTGTGTAGACGATGATTTAACTTATAACAAAATACATGCCATCCTTCTTTACCCAGACAGCGCATCATTCTTTTTGAAAAAGAAAGCACTCTTTTTATCTGACCCATATTTTTATACTCCTACTTCTTCTCTCATAGATTGAACTATACGTTGTTCACTGCCCGGAATATTGCTGTTATCACATACATCTGTAAAAACACCGTCCACATAGCAGCATATTGATCTGCATTTCCTGATACACATGTCCGTTTTGTCCGAACTGCAAGCAAACCAACCACAAGTGCCGGAAGGAAATATCTTCCCTGTACACCCGCTACCACAACAAATTGATATGGCGTCCAATATAAAAGCATCGCTGCAACTGCCAGCCCACTGACGCCGACAAACACCAAAAGCATCCAAATCCGGTCTCCCACTGTTATCAACTGTTCTTCGTTTTCTTTCCGCATAGAAACATATAACAGCAACAATAAAAATCCTATTACAAACACCAGTGGAACTTCAATATCAAGCCATCCAAGATAGCTTCCCAACATCTGCTGGATATGCTTTCCTGATTCATACCAAAGCGTATTGAGTAATATTTCAAAAAATTGGATCGGATTTTTTAAGAAATACCCCATTGTATACCCTTTGGAATCGGACCATGCAATATAAGTACTGTTAATATTTTCTGGTTGTAGCCAGCGCCGAACCACGAGAACCAGAACCATCACACAAGCCACTACAAATATACCTGCAATGACAATCATAAGCACCTTCATCCAAGGTTTAATTTTCTGTTTGACCGCATCCACCTTATCTTTGTGCTGTTGCAGAATTCGAGGGATCAACATCAACGGCAATACAACCAATGGCAACAGAGAAAAGCCTTTACATGGTAGCAATAATAAGCTGCTCAATACCATAACAATATTATTTACAAGCTTCGATCTCCGATTTGTTTCCTGTCCGTAAACTGCTGACATTGTTGTCGCTATTACAAGAATACATAAAGCAAACAACTGCGAATCATAGGAAAAAGAACATACCTGTTGCAATGTAATTGGCAAAAGCGCCCATACCATAACGATTCCTTTACCAAACGGAATCCGCTTTATCGCATAATAAGCTGCCGCTATAAAAGCAAGCAGATTCATCAATCGTCCAAGCAAATACAACATAGTTGTGCTCGCCCCTAACAACCGTCCAATTGTAATTCCAAGTCCGGATAAAATATACAGATAACGCGGAGACTGCGTCGAAACATGTGCTGTCTTTATCAGATTCGTTTTTTCCGGTCGCTGAAACAGCCCCTCATATTGACTATTGTAATCTTCCTTCGTAATACCACGTGCATTATACATATGTTCGTTATCCGCCTGCCGCATCATGACAGTTTCCGCATCGTGCGTTCCCATCATAACATCCGACATGTCATATGCTGTATATATGTGTACATACTCATCTGGAACTACCATAATCGGAATAATAAGCAAATACAAAAATCCAAGTACAATAATCATTGGCAGAAAAAGTTTCTCAAAAGAAGTCTTCCACTTTGTGCCAAACATCGCCTGAATGCTGACAAACGCCAACAATACAAACAACAATCCATATGCAATACAATGTAATATAAAATACGCATCCACACCGTTTTGATTGTCGATTTTGTGATATGCCACATTTATCATATACACACCCATTACCAAGGTAATCAATAGGAGTCCTATAATAACGCATAATTTGATTATTCTATTTGGATTTTTCTCTTTCACTTCCATTCTTATTCCCCTGTGTTTCTTTAATTTGATTTAGGTAGACAAAAGAGACTTTTATTGTAGGAATACAATAAAAGTCTCATGTCCTTTATAATCTATTATCGATTAGATGTTAAGCAGATCACTGAATACCTTCAACGCACCATCTGTCTCGTGTGCAAGTACCTTCTTTGCAAGTACCTTACCAAGCTGAACACCTTCCTGATCGAAGCTGTTGATGTTCCACAGGAATCCCTGGAACATAACCTTGTTCTCGAAATGTGCAAGCAGTGCACCAAGTGTCTCTGGATCAAGCTGCTCACCGATAATGATAGAAGATGGACGACCACCCTTGAAGTTCTTGTTGCTGTTCTCATCCTTCTTACCACATGCAAATGCTACGATCTGTGCAGCAACATTTGCGCAGAGCTTCTTCTGGCTTGTGCTTCCCTGAATCTCTACATCCGTGCCAATCTGGCTGTTCTTGAATGCGATAAACTGCAATGGAACAATGTCAGTTCCCTGATGCAATAACTGATAGAAGGAATGCTGTCCGTTTGTTCCCGGCTCACCGAAGATCACTGGACCTGTTGGGTAATCAACCGGCTCACCAAAACGGTTTACAGACTTACCATTGGACTCCATATCAAGCTGCTGCAGGTGTGCAGGGAAACGGCTCAGTGCCTGTGAGTATGGAAGAACAGTTGTTGCAGGGTAACCAAGTACGTTACGCTCGTAAACGCCAATCAACGCATCAAGCATAGCCGGGTTCTTCCTGATATCTGTATTCTTTGCTGTCTCATCTTCTGCGGCTGCACCATTTAAGAAACGTGCAAATACATCCGGGCCAAATGCCAGTGAAAGTACAGCACCACCAACGGCTGATGTAGAAGAATAACGACCACCGATATAATCATCCATAAAGAATGCTGCAAGGTAATCATCGCTCTTTGCAAGTGGAGATGTCTCACTTGTAACTGCAATCATATGCTTAGAAGCATCCAGACCTGCCTTTGCAAGCGCGTCCTTCACGAAGGACTCATTTGTAAGCGTCTCCAATGTTGTACCAGACTTTGATACAAGTACGAAGATTGCATGTGCTACATCGGTAGATGCAAGAACTGCTGCCGCATCATCCGGATCTACGTTGCTGATGAACTTCGCATCCATCTTGAATGTGCCGTTCTTCTTTGCCCAGTTCTCAAGTGCAAGATACATTGCACGAGGACCAAGGTCACTACCACCGATACCGATCTGTACAACCGTTGTGAACTTCTCGCCAGCTGCATTTGTGATCTCGCCATTGTGTACCTTATTTGCAAACTCTGCAATACGGTTCTGCTGCTCTACGTAAAATGTTCTCTTATCCACGCCATCTGCCTTGACTGGCTCGCCAAGCTGACCGCGTGTCATCTGATGAAGAACCAGACGGTTCTCTCCTGTATTGATAACGGCACCATTATAAAGCTCCTGGAACTTGTCAACAAGCTCTGCTTCCTTGGCAAGGGCTGCAAGCTTCTCCAAAACTGTGTCATCCACTTCCTTTGCAGCGAAGTTGTAAGTAAGCTTCTCTGCCATCGGTACGCTGTAATTCTTCGCACGGTCTGCACCGCTCTCACCAGCCATAACAGTTGTGAGATCTACACTGCCCTTACAAGCTTTGAGTGCCTTGTAAGAATCCAAAGTATCAAGATTTTTCCAATTTGTCATTTTTCTTTCCTCCGTAATCTATTTGGCGTAGGACGCCAGCTCGTTTTATTATAACCTTTTCGGCGGAATTTGTCACTTGTTTTATTCTTCGTCTGTACAAGAATTCTTTACGATTTTCTTCTCTGGTCTCGGTGTGCCACAGGTACAGGTTGTAACGTATCTCTCATTTTCAGAGGGACTCTTCTTCATGACAAAAGCTACGTCACCACAATATTCTTTATTTAACAAAATAATATCTTTATTTACGAAAATCATAATTAAGATATTTGTTTAGTATTGATAACCCACTTTGAAAAATCTCCAAACATTTATTTTTTTCATCAACATTAAAACTAGGATGATATTCTTCATTTAGTGATTTTGATAAATCACTAAATAAATGCCATGTATCTATTAAACTTTGACAATTTTGCGATATTTCTACATTATCTATTAACTCGGTAATTTTAGATAGATAAAAGACTGTTATTCCTTTTTCAAAAATAATATGTTCCTTATCCGCAAATATATTTGCTTCTTCGACACTAGAAAAAACTAACAGCCGTTGATTAAAAAGCAAGAAACCATCTTCATCGTTGCTATACCATATAAAAAAATAAGTTAATCCATTATAAATAATTTTTGTCAAATAATATTTCGTCATAACTTTGTTCCTAATTATTCCAAATCTTCTTTTGTTGGCAGTCTGCGGATTTCTCTTCCATCTGTGCATTTGCGCGGAACATCCGATATTCCGGCGGACAAGTTTTCAAATACTCGGATTGACAAATCATCTAATTCTGTTATAAAATGTATCCAAGAGATGAGTTTTACAACCGTACAGTTTTTACTCAAGCGGCTCACTCGTTTCTTTTTTTATTCATTTTCTTTATGCTCGTTTACAGAAAGATTTCCTATCAAATCTTCACCAATTTTGCAAGTGGATAACTTATCGATTGCCATTTGAACCTGAAACTCATTTAGTTCGATCTCAACATCGTAAATGTTTCCGCTTCTTGGCAGTCTGACATGCCATTCAGGGCTTTCAAAATAGCTGCCATTCATATATTGCGCCTTCGTCTCATGCGCTTTCATATCTGCTTTTCTTTCTTTACAATACGCATAGATTAAATATACAATGAGCATCGGACAAACAATACATGCCGCACACTTTCCAACCATATCTCCTCTGACAAAAAACAGAAATAGTCCCATAAGTACTGTAAAAACGATATATACAACCAACGATTTCTTGGTCATAGCAAATGGAAATTTGTGATTTGTTCTCATGTAATTCTATTCCCCCAACTACGAACTTCTTTCTCTACTTAGCAGGCACACTGCCTCACAATGTTCCGTCCACGGAAATAAATCCACAAGCGCAATCTTCTCCACCTGATACATCCGCTTGCTCTTCAGGTATTTCAGATCCCGCGCCAGACTTTCCGGTCCACAGGAAATGTACACAATCCGTTTCGGTGCCAGCTTACAGACGGAATCAAAGAACTCCGGTGTACTGCCACTGCGCGGCGGATCTAGGAATACAACATCCACATCCGTTCCGGCTTCTGCCATGCCAACCATGAATTTGCCTGCATCACCATCATAGATCCGGACATTCTTACAATCATTTCGTTTCACGTTCGTGATGGCATCCTTCGCGGCTGCCTTGTTCAGTTCGACGCCGATCACCTGCTTTGCATGGTCACTTGCCACGATTCCGATCGTACCGGTTCCACAGTACGCGTCCACGACAACCTCTTCGCCGGTAAGGTTTGCATATTCCATCGCCTTGTTATACAGGAGCTCAGTCTGCACCGGATTCACCTGATAGAAACTTGTCGGCGAGATCTTGAAGGTCTTCCCACACAGCTTGTCTTCGATAAATCCTCTGCCGTACAACACCTGATTTCGTTCGCCAAGCACCATACTTGTATCCTTGTCGTTGATATTCTGCACGATCGTCGTAATCTGCGGATGTGCCTTGACAAGTGCCTTCGCGAAATTCTTCTTCGATGGGAAGATCGGCGACGCAGTCACAAGCACAACCATAACTTCTCCGGTCGCATGTCCGGTTCTAACCATCACATGGCGCAGCAATCCATACCCACTATCTTCATTGTAGACAGTAATCTTAAATGAACGCAGCAGCCCACGGATTGTCTCTACAATCTCCTGTGCCCGACGATTCTCGATCTTACAATCGTCCACCGACAATACACGGTGCGTTCCCTCTTCATACACACCCGCCAGAATCTCGCCATTTCGCTTATGCTGAAATGCCGCATTGACCTTGTTCCGGTAATGATAGGGTTCTTTCATGCCGATAATTTCATCCACAGAACCATATGGAGCAAGCAGCTTCTTCACCTGATCGGTCTTGATTTTTAACTGCTCTGCATAGGACTTGTCAATATACTGGCATCCACCACATTTCTTCGAGATGGGGCAGCCGGATTTATTTCCTGTATGTCCGTTCTCACTTACATGTACATGCTTCTTAGATTGTTCACCACTCTGCTTGTATCTTCCCTGCTTTGTCATCACTTACTCCTGCTTCATCTGTCGTTCAGCTTCATTGACACAATTCACTGCATTTAAACATCTCGGATATCCAATGTATGGCAGGCTCTGCGAGATCACACGCATCAACAATTCCTTGTCATTCCCGATTTTCATGTTGCCCTTTGCATGTGCAACCACCTGCATATCGCAGCCTCCCTGTGAGAATAAGAAACAGAACGTTACCAGTTCCCGTTTTGCAAGCGGCAGACGGCTTCCCGGATAATCATTCCCGAAATAATTCTCCTTTAACCACTTGTTGATGTGGCTGTCCTTCCAGACTTCCTTCATATGCTCCTCGAAGATTCCCGCCTGCTCCGCAAGCTTTTTCTCCTCAGCAGCATCCTCACCTGCTCCTGTAGTCTCTGCCTCATCCGACGCAGACTTCTCCAGCCGTTCCTGCTTCGTCATGCCCAGGCGCCCCTGCTTGGCTCTTGTCGAATCCAGCAGCGGAAGTTCAATTCCCTTTGCTTCCATCACTACATTCGTGGCAACCAGAAACGGCCAGACTCTTCCCATACCAAGATAATCCACAGACTGATACACGATCTCCTTAATTACCATCGGTGACAAGCCACTATCCAGTGCTTTCGCCACAATCACCTTATATGCATCCACACCCTGACAACCGATCAGGGATGCGAGAATCGACATATACCGTGTCTCGTCATCCAGCTTCATTCCGTTCTCATTTACAATCTCCGTAAACGCAAACCGTTCGAAGCGCTCCATAAATTCCGCATCTGTCTCATATAAATTCATAGTAACAACTCCTTCCAAAAATAACCTGCTCTCATTATACCATGTCGCCTGTTGGCTCCATGAAGTTCTCGTATCATGTCTGTATGCAAAGACACATCCAACTATAATGATTATATCACATTTCACACGCAAAAAAAGTATTGCTTTCCCAAACGAAAAAGCAATACTCTATCCTTTTTATTCAACACCTGCGATACCGCGCAATCGTCCGCAGCATCTTCTCTGTATTTAACGGCTTTGTAAGCTGCTCATTCATTCCCGCAGCTCTGGTTCGATGCACGTCTTCTGCAAATACATTCACACTAAGTGCCACAATCCCTATCGTGCGCGCATCTGCACGTTTCTGCCCACGGATAATCCGCGTAGCTTCCAATCCATCGATATTCGGCATCATGACATCCATCAATATCACATCATAGGTATTCTCCGGTGCATTAAGATATGCCTCCACTGCCTGATATCCATCTGACACTGCGTGCACCTTCGCCCCTGCATCTTCCAGAATGAACTTCACAACATCCCGGTTTATGTCATTATCTTCCGCAAGTAGAATCCGCATATTTGTCACATCCGGCTGCACTGTCCCTTTCTGCATATTTCCTTCAAACTCATCACGTGCGACCTTCTCAAAAGGAATCGTGACAGTAAATGTGCTTCCGGCATTTTTTCTGCTTTCCACACGGATATTCCCATCCATAAGGTCAAGAATACTCTTCGTTATCGTCATGCCAAGTCCGGTTCCCTGATAACTGCTACGCACATCCATTGCTTCCTGCACAAACGGTTCAAAGATATGGTCAATAAACTCGGGCTCCATCCCAACTCCATTATCTTCAATCGTGAATTCATACACAACACGAGCCACATTTTCCATCGCAATGCGGGCTTTGAACTTTACCATGCCCTCATAACGATTATACTGAATCGCATTTGTAAGTATTTTTTCCAGCATTTGCCGCACATGTATCGGGCTTCCATACACGCGGGAATACCTGATATTTTCTGCAATATCCGCCGCAATCGTTATTTTCTTTCCTTCTCCCCGCGCCTGTGCAAATGCTATCATCTCTGCAATGACATCTGCCATATAAAATTCTTCCTGCACCAGCACAGCTGAGCCATCCTGAAGCTTACACATCTCCAGTGCATCTCCAAGCAGCTTCATCAGATAATTCGTTTCCGTCGTTGTCTTCACAAGGTTTGCTCTCATGAGTTCTATATCTTCATAGCTGCGCTCACTTATATCCATCATCCCTATGATATCATTTAAAGGCATACGGATATTATGTGACATACGGGATAAAAACTCCGATTTCGCAACATGCGCCTTCTGTGCCTCCTCAAATGCCTGTGCCAAAAGCTTCATCTGCCCGCGCTCTTTCTGCATAGTTCTATGATATTCACGAATATAACTGATATGCGTTCCCGCGTCCTGTAACAACTTTGCTGCCAGCTGTCCGAACTCCGTTCCGGGATTATCGAGTCCCATAAACCCATTCAAATGATTCTGCGACATGACCGGCACTACAATCGCTGTATGAACACCTCTCATCTGCAGCAATTCATACTCAAATGGCATTTCATTTTGCACATCATCTATGTTTGCAATCCATACACAGTCTCCCTGTTCAAATCGTTTTTGCCAACACGGTATCATCTGCACATAGATTTTCTGCATCCGTTCCTGCAGGGAATACACTCCCTCTTTGCACCACTCATATGTGTTTCGATAAATCCGGCAGTCCGGAGATGCCCAATCGAAAAAATACACACGATCGGACTGCGTATATTCTCCAATCTGCTCAAGTAACTGCGGAATCTGCATATCTAACTGCTGCTCTGACATCGAATGATCCAGTGTCAGAAGCTTTGCAAGCACCGTCTCCATATTCATTATTGTCTGCTTATAATCATCTCTTTTGTCCATGTACATTCTACCCTTATCAAATAAAAAGAAGCATTATACCTACCCTTATATGGCAATACAATGCTTCTGAAATAAACGTTACGTTATACGTCCGTGCAACTGGCTGCCATCTTACAGGCCCTATAGCTTTGCGTCGCAATCTTTCGATTGTTTTGCCAAATATTTACTTACATTATCGAAATAGTAACACATACTATTATTAATTGCAATTGTAGAATATTACTAGAATCTTACATCCATTTTTATGAATCTTTAAACATCCGGTAATCATCTATCTGTAATTGCGTTATATATTTCTTATATCCGGCAGGTCCACAGATCACCGATCTGCAGGCCTGCCATCCAAACTAGGAATTATTCTTTTTCTGAGGGTTTTCCTCCTCTTGTAAACTTATAAACATTCTGCTATGATGATTTTAAATCGTACCCTAAGGGACAAGTCAATGGGAAATTCGATTTTTCCAGACAGAAATCGCAAATAATTCGCGTTATCTACAGAAAAAACTTGATTGTATGGGGTTGATTATTCGGATTATATTTAGACAGAAATTCGCATCATCAGAGAAAAAAATACTGATTTTATCAGGAGGATTTCTATGAGAAAACAAAGTGAGCATCTATTTAAAATCGGCGAGATTGCCAAGATCTTAGGAGTGACACGGAAAGCCATCCTTGTCTATGAAGAGATGGGACTGCTGACACCTGCAGTCAAGGATGAAGCAAGCGGCTACCGCTATTATACTGCGGATAATATGACGCAGATTCGTGCCATCCGCTCGTTGCAGACACTGGGACTTTCGCTGGCGGAAATCAGAGAATATTACTATGATACAGAAAACCTTGACCGCTATCTTGACCGCCTCATGGATCTTCGGGCAACCTTGGACCGCAACATCCATCTGCTTCAATTGCGCGCGGCAAAACCGGGAGACTTAAGCGTGCACCGCGTCCGCCTGCCTCGGCAGGTGTGTTTCTGCCGCAGATACCAGTGTACCGATGCGAAGGACGCCGCCATCAAATTGCGGGATACCTATATTGCCGCAGCCAGAACAGGAAAAATGTCCATGGGGAGCCGCATGTTTACTGTACGTGCAGGTTCCTCCTGCAAGGAACTCGATCTGCTATGCTGCATCCCTGTTTCAGAAGATTTTGTGGGTGAAGAGCGGATGGAGTTTGCGGAAATGTCTGCCTTGTGCATCTACTATCGTGGTGCTTACGAAGGAATCAATACCGCGATTGACGCCCTACAGGCATATGTACAGGAAAATAAAATTCAGGCAACCGGCGGATTCCACTGTATCTATCTCGAAGGGCCTCCTAACCGCGGAGACCATACAGAAGACTACATCACACAGGTTGCCCTGCCCTTCTCAGAGAATAGTGAGGGATGTTTGTAAATAATTCCATTTCTCCCCCACTATCCATCTCTTGTTCCTTATTTATCGATTATGTCCACCTGACAGGAGCGCATCGTTGCAAGTGCCGCCGCATGTGCTTCCGGTGTCACACCTGCACAACAGCCTGCATCCACACGCACCGTGGCTTCCGGATACAAGGCTTTCAGTATAAGAGCATTTGACACGACACAGATGTCCGTGCAGACTCCAATCATTTCAATATCCAGATCCGAACCATCCGCGGTCTCACTCGCAAGAACATCCTTCCAGCCTAAGAACCCGAATGTCGGCTTGTCAACGGTCTTATATTCCGAAGTGATTCCATCAGTAAGCTCTGCACAGATCTGCCATCCATCTGTCCCTTTGATACAATGCGGAACCGGCAGATGTTTTCCCTCGTTCGTCTGCATATAATCTTCTCCATGTGTATCCCGCGTGAAAATGATCTCCTTACCAGCACGATCATACTCACTTATTTTCGCCATTACCTCTGGCAGAATCGCCTGTGCTTCCGCTGACGCAAGTGCACCTGTTACAAAGTCTTTCTGCATATCTACTACAATTAAAATGTTTCGCATCTGTGGACCTCCTTTTCCTACACCTCACGGTGATCGATCACACGCTTCGCCTTCTTCTCTGTTCGCGGCAATGTTCCAACCGGCACAACATTGATCTTCGGTGTAACACTCATCTTCGACTTGAACAGATTCTTGATCGTCTGACCTGTCTGCTCGAAGTCCACACGACCTTCCGCCTCAACCGTTACCATGATGATGTCACGGTTATGTGCTTCATCATGCGCGATATTAATGTTATATTCGCTCGATACACCATCGACCATGCCGAGGATTTCTTCTACCTGACTTGGGAACATATTGACACCATGTACCTTGAACATATCATCACTACGTCCCTTAATTATATCAAGACGCGGATATTTGTTACCACATGCACATTCACCCGGAATAATTCTGGAGATATCATGTGTCCGGAATCGCAGAAGCGGTGCGCCTTCCTTGACAAGTGTTGTTATAACAATCTCTCCTTCTTCTCCGTCCGGTACCGGCTGAAGTGTCTTCGGATCAACAATCTCAATATATACATAATCATCCCAATAATGCATACCCGAATTTTCATCACAGCTGATTCCGATGCCCGGTCCGTAAATCTCCGTCAGACCATAGATATCATAAAGAGAAACTCCAAGCTCCCTTTTAATGTATTCCCGCATCTTCTCACTCCAGCGCTCGGAACCAAAAATACCTTTCTTCAGATACAGCTGATCGCGGATTCCTCTTTTATTGATTTCCTCTGCCAGAAGCAATGCATACGAAGATGTCGCAGTAAGGACGGTCGATTTCAGATCCATCATCATCTGAATCTGCTTATCTGTATTACCCGGTCCCATCGGAATTGCCATTGCGCCAAGCTTCTCACAGCCTGCCTGGAATCCGATTCCCGCCGTCCACAGACCATAGCCGGCTGTAATCTGAATATGGTCTTTGTTTGTGATTCCTGCTGTTTCATAGCAGCGTGCAAACATAATCGCCCAGTCATCCACATCCTTTGCTGTATAAGGAATGATGACCGGCTTACCTGTCGTACCGGACGAAGAATGGATTCGTACCACCTCCTCATCCGGTACCGCCTGGATTCCAAGCGGATAAGCATTTCGAAGATCCGCCTTGCTGGAGAACGGAAGCTGCTCAAACTCCTCCTGACTTGAAACTCCTGTAATTCCTGCTTCTTTATAAATTCTGCCATAATAACTGTCTGTCTGAATCAGACGCTTAATCTGTGCATCTACCTGCGACAACTGTAAGTCTGTTAATTTCATAGTTGGTTCCTCCTCCAAATACGATTTATATTATCGACTGATGATACGTTATTTCCTCTATCACAACGTTTTTCCGCTTCCCACTTCAACACCTGCATAAAATGCCGCTTTGTTTGTCTCTACATACTTTGACGGCACGCGCCTTTCAAGCTCTGCAAGCACGGTTTCCTTGCTGATTCCAAGCCGTCCGCTTCCAACTGCCACGCCCAGGATGGCAATGTTGAAATATCGCGACGAGCCAAACGGTGCACAGATTTTCTCTGCATCGATTACGATACAGCTGCATTTCTTCTGCAGATACGCAATCATCTCTGTGCCGTCATACCCGGTATCCTGCAAAGATTCTGTCACCGGTTTTACCGGTACACGATTCACGATCACGATTCCATCCTTTTTCAGATACCCTAAGTTCCGCACAGCCTCCGCCGGCTCAAATGCGAGAATCATATCTGCTGCCCCCTGTGGGATCAGCGGTGCATATGCCTCCCCGATACGCACATGGCTCGTCACCGAACCACCCCGCTGTGCCATGCCGATCGTCTCTGCCGAATGAACTGCCGAACCTTCATCCATCGCAGATGCCGCAATAATTTTGGATGCCAACACGGTTCCCTGCCCGCCGACACCACAGATCAATATATCTTTCTTCATGATGTGGCACCTCCTTTTTGAGTATCGCCCCCAATGGCGTGAACCGGGCAGATCTGGCTGCACAAGCCACAGCCGGTACATAAGTTTTCATCGATCGTCACATTTCCATCTACGGTAATAAGTGCCGGACAGCCGATCTCACGGATGCATTTCTTACAATTGATGCACTGCTCCGAGATCCGGCATTTGCCGTCTGGCTTGGAAATCGCAATACACGGCGATTTGAAGATGATCGCTTTCACGCCCGGAAGCTTGGCACATTCCTGCACAGCAGCCACCGACGCATCAAGGTCTAATGGATTAACCGTCACGATCATATGTACTCCGATTCCTTCCAACACCTTCGCAATATCTACCTTGTCCACGAACTGTCCCATCATATTCCGTCCGATTCCCGGATGCGGCTGATGACCGGTCATCGCCGTTGTCGAATTATCCAGCACGCAGAGAATCATATCTGCGTTGTTGTACACCGCATTTACGACACCCGTCATACCCGATGCGAAAAATGTCGAATCGCCCACGAATCCGAAGCACGTGCCTTCCCCATCAATCCAGTGGAAGCCCTGCGCCATCGTGATTCCGGCACCCATGCAGAGACATGTGTCAACCATATCAAGCGGCATCGCATTTCCAAGTGTATAACATCCGATATCGCCACAGAAATACGCTTTCTTTCCTTTCATCGCCTGCTTCACTGCATAGAACGATGCACGGTGCGGACATCCTGCACACAACACTGGTGGACGCATCGGAAGCGCCGGTGCATCGCTGCCATCATACCCACGCGCGAGCTTCTCCGTGCCAAGGAACCCGCTCAGAATATCTGCAACCAGATTCGAACTGTTCTCGCCACTTGCCGGCACCCTTCCGTCTAATTTTCCTGACACTTTGATGGCAAGCGCGTGCTTACCGACAAGCTTCAGAATCTGTTCTTCAATATATGGACTTAACTCCTCCACACAGAGCAGTTCCTCCACACCCTCGAGTGCCTGTAACAGAAAATCCTCCGGCAGAGGGTACGCAGTCGCAAGCTTGATGAGCTTGATATCGGTGTGGTCTTTCAGATATTCCTTCGCATAGGCATAGCTGATTCCTGACGTAATTACTGCCTTCTTGGAATTTCCGCCTTCCACACAATTCCATTTATATGTAGAAAAATCTTTTCCGATTTCAACATTCCGCTGCTCGATCATTGCATGATTCATGTAGGATAACCGCGGGAAGATGACCCATTTCTTGGAATCTTTCACGAAACCATCATATGCTTTTGGTCCATTGTTAACCGGATTCTCAATCGACGCATACGCATGGCAGACACGTGTCGTCGGACGGAACAGAACCGGTGTCTTATATTTCTCCGAATATGAAAATGCATCCTGTATCATCTCATATGCTTCTTCCGGGGAAGATGGATCAAACACCGGAATCCGTGCGAAGTCCGCGAACCGCCTTGTATCCTGCTCGGTCTGGGAGGAAATCGGACCCGGATCGTCCGCCGATACAACAACCATGCCGCCCTTTACACCCACATACGCAAGCGACATCAGCGGATCGGCTGCCACATTTAAGCCCACCTGCTTCATCGTCACCATCGTCCGTGCGCCACCATATGCCGCACTCGCAGCAACCTCCATCGCTGCTTTCTCATTCACTGACCATTCCAAATGCACCCCATCGTGTGGGTACTTGGATATCGTTTCCACAATTTCAGAAGATGGAGTTCCCGGATACCCGGACACAAGATTGACGCCTGCTGCCAATGCGCCGAGCGCGATCGCTCCATTTCCCATTACATATTCCTGCATGTAACTGCCGTCCTTTCTCTAACAAATATGTATATTATAGCAAATTCTACGTGATACGACTACTTTTGATTTTTTTGTTTATCATCAGAAAAAGCACAGTTCAAAAGCAAACTGTGCTTTTCTCATAAATATAGACAGAATTACCGCTTCTTTCCCGCATAGAGACAGCCCATTCCCGATACCAGCATCAACACGCAAAGTACAGGCAGATTCATATCATCCCCTGTTTTAGGCGAAGCTGTTACAGCATCTTTTGTTGCTTCTGTCGTACCACTTGTCGTAGCTTCGGTCGTATCCTTTGTTGTAGTTTTGGATGGATCTTCGGTTGTGCTCTCCGTTGTCGTTTCCTTTGTCGAATCCTCCGTCGTTGTCTCACTCTTCTTATATGCGACCGCATAGTTGGAAAATCCCTTTGTCTGGAACATCACAGTCTTAGTTGCAGAATCAAAGGACGCAGGAATAACCTCATAGGTTCCATCCGAATTCTCATGAATGACAATCAGATCATTGCCTTCAACCTCCATGTCTGTACCAAACTGAAGGGATACCTTTGCCGGATTCTTCAAAGCTGCTATATCATTTACCCACAGATCTGCTGCAGAATTCTTGTACAGGATCTGTGCCAGTTTGATGTCAAAATATCCTGCGATCTGATAATCCCCGGCTGCCTTTTCAAAGGCGTCCTGCTGTTGCTGTGTGAGAACCGCATCCTTTATCGTCAGTCTGCTGTTTCCTGAAGTGATCTCATTTTCTGCTAACTGAATCAATGCATTTTTCACTTTATCTGTTTTCAGCTCTGTCTGATCCTCTTTCTTTGTAAATATGCCACAGATATGAACATTTGCATCCGGCATCGTGTATGTATATGTAGATGTATCCGCAGAAGGTGTCAAAGACTGCCCATTGATGGTGATAGAATCAAGCTGGTACCCATATTCTGGTGCTACACGAAGTGTTATTTCTGACCCCGGCACAATACTTCCATACCCATGACTGGCGCTCTGATCAATATCCTTTAATTCAACCGGCGTTCCATCTGCATCTTTGATCCCAATAATCGCAATACTTCCATGCTTTAATAATTCATTCTCTTTCAGGCTTGTATTATTGGCATTATCACTCTCCCATACGATAACTCGTTTCATAACCGTCAGTCTCTTTGTAACCTCGATCTTATATGCACTTGCAGGTGCTACTGTGAATTCCACCCTGTCCTCTGTGCCTTCCGGAAGGTTAATTGGCTTTCCATTTACCGTAACAGTTCCGATATTTCCATCTCCAAACGCCAGCTGAATCTGGATCAGATTATAGATTTCACCAGAGGCATATCCCTTTCCAGTCCCTTGTATCTCCTTACTCTCTTTTCCAATTCTCTCTCCATTTAGAGAAATCTCCATTCCTACTCCATCACAGCTTGCCGTAATCTGAATATCATCTGGATAAGCCGGCTTCGGTGGCGCAGGTTCGTATTCTACTTTGATATTCAGGTTGCCGCTAAATTCGTTTGGATCCAGCTTGATATACGAATTACTGTCAATATTATACGATGTCTCATTGATATATACCCGAATATCCGAACTTGAAATACTCGGCATACCCGGCAGTTCCTCTATGGATGATGCTTCTAAAGAAATACCAACCTTCAAATAATACTCGTTCTCGAGCAGATCGACCTGCATGCCATTCCCACTGATTGAACAATCCTTATAACCATCCCATGCGTCTTTCGTACATAATGTTATTTTTGCTTTACAGCCCTCAGCAACATCAAAAACGGCCTTTCCTCCGTCAACGGATGCCCCTATAAAATTCAATGTCACCGTGTTTGTTTCTGCTGCATGAACCGGCGTGCTGACCAATAACAGCAGGAGCATACTGATACACAACCATACACTTAGAAAAATCCCTGTTTTTTTCCTCATAACGTTGTCCTCCCTCTCTGCTTCCCTCCCCGGGAAGTTATTTTTGACATTTTATCATAAAGCACTTGACATCACAACAAGGTTTTCTTAAAAAATGCGTCGTCCGGTTTGTATCCGGTCTTTGCCAGCCACACCGCAAATGGCGCGATCAGCATCGCATAGATGTGCTCGCAATATTCAATTCTTGACTCGTCATCGAAACCACCACCAATCTCGATCTCATCGATGTCACTGATTTCGTAGCCGATTGTTCCCTTCCATGCGCACGTCTCCAGAATCCTCCGGCTTTCGGCATCCGCATCCCCCAGACAGGCAATCAGATCTTTCGGTCTCAGGTTCAGATAGGCATCCTGCATCGCAACCTTTTTGCGTAACTGCGCAGGAAAGCTATCCTCGCACTGCTGTATACTTTCTATTTCCATGTCAATTTTCTCCTTCGTGAAAAATGGATACCGGCGGTGGTTATCCACGATATCTGACAACAGCCAGACTGCCTCCCGCGCCTTATCCTGCAATGCCGCATCCCCGGAATTCCGATACGCGACGATCAGATAAATCAAATCCTTCCACATATCGTCAAGGAAGGACTCCGGCAACTCCAGCACATCCAGCACCCGCTCCATCATGTAAGACCGCGGTTCCATGCCAAAGTGCTGCAGCTCTCTGTCATAAAACAGATAAAGCCGTGTATCCACGATCCACACGACGATCGCATCAATTACCTCCGGGCTGATTGATGCATCCTTCTGCGTGCTTGCAGCCATTTTATTCCATGGCAGTCTCCCTACGATTTTCCTTACATGTTCTCCTATCAATGTTAAAAATTTTTCCATGAAAAAAACACCCCTTTCCAAACAAGTTAACAGTATCTGCCTACAATAAAATTCGTATTTGCTCGTTTAAAAATGGATGTTCGTTTTTCTCGTTGTGTTTGTATTTGTGATTCTCGTTGATAGACGCCCCAGCCTCTTCGGCTTCGAGACTGGGGGTTTTGATTTTTGTTTGTGGTTACTGCTTTCTAAGGCCACAGACACTGCACTCCTGGTGCGTAACAGCATCGTGATGTCTTGTACCAGTCTGTACTTTTTCAGTACCAACCCATACTTCACCATCAAGGATGCTAAAAGCACATCTTCCAGCTGGGTCTGGGTCCGGACAATCCGGGAAGCAGCTGATACAATGTTGTGCACACCATCTCTGTTTTGCACAAGAGTCACGTAACTCGTCTGCATAACTACCATCAGGCCACATAGAGTGCCATTCATACACATCCTGCTCCTCATAAATCGGTGTTTCATGCGCTGGCTCATCTACAACCGTTTTCCACTTACAATCATGTGGAGTAATATATGGAAAAGCCACTTTGCTCTTGATTCCATTTAGATCCGTCAAAACACCGTCGTCTTTTTTCACAAGTACGATCTGAATTGCCTCCAACCGCTTGCCAAGACCGCTCGTACCTGCCGGATCTCCATTCCACGCCCACGAAAGCCATCCGTAGGTCTGTGCATGCACACGATAACAGATATTGTAATGGTTTGCGATTTCTCCTTTGAGACGGATTCGGATTGCTTCCAGTCGTTTTGCCTGTCCGGAAGTGCCGCTCATCATACCATTTGACACCTCATTCATCCAGCCATAGCTCTGTACGTGAGTAGAATATTCGATGCTTCCACTATACTCATTTCCGGTCAAAGCAATCTCGATGCCTTCCAATCGTTTTCCTTCGCCCGTTGTGCCGCTAACCTGTCCCATCGTTTTGTACGATGTCTCCCAGCCATACGTCTGACGATGTACGCGGTACACCAGTCCCATCGTCTCAGACTTCGGAACCAGCTGCACTTCCAGACTTTCGAGTCTCTTCGCTTCGCCCTCAGTACCCGCGAGCGCGCCATCATACTGCCAGCCCTGACTCCATCCATACGTCTGGATATGCACCCGGTAACGAATCGAATAATGCTTCGCAATCTCTCCAGTCAGACGAATCTGGATTCCCTCCAGCCGCTTGGCTTCCCCCTTGGTGCCCGCAAACTGGTTGTTCTTCACCCAGTTTGTCCAACCATACGTCTGACGATGAACCCGGTATTCAATCGAGCCATCATACCCGGTCTGATTGTTGAACTTGATCTTGATCCGCTCCAACCGTTTCGCCTGTCCGGTCGTGCCAAGTATCAGCGTGTTGTTCCTGTAAACGCCCGCTCTGTCGCCGTATGTCTGCACATGCGCCTCTCCCTCGAAAGAATACGACGCCGCAAGCGTATCCATCTGCGTCACAGATGCCATACCCAGTACAATCACCATTGCAACTGCAATCGCAATCATCTTTTGTGCCATTTTTCTCATAATTCATCCTCCTCTGCTATACCGCACATTATCCGACCATGTGGGTACACCCTCGTCTCTGGTTTCATTGTACTTCAATGGGAAATTCGTATTTCTCAATCACTTGAATTCGTATTACTCGTTTAATTAGAAATTGGTAAACTCTCGAAATGGTGGCTCGAACCACCTGTAGTTGGTAGAGTACCGCATTCTAAATTGTTTGTCAAGAGGGAACTACCAATTCTTTTCTTCCCCATTTCTTTGCCCATTATAGCATAAGCGATTCTTTGTTGCAATATATTCCGTATTGCATCTTGCAATGCATACTTCATCTGTTATTTGCAATAATATAACTTAAACGGAGGTGTAATTATGGCATTTCAATTAAAACCAAATAAAAAAGAATCGGAAAACAAAACGATTCGTTTTCCAATTCCTTTAATTCACAAAATAGAAGCAGCGATTCAAAATCAGGATGTCACCTTCTCCAGCTTTGTCATCCAAGCTTGCGAATACGCGCTGCACGACCTGCAAAGACCCGATCACTCCAATGCAGAGCCAGAGAAACAGGATGGGAGTAAAGTATAAAAAAGCACCGTTCATACCAATCTGCCTAAGGGAATTTACACATTACATCTGCCAGATCAGGTTGCCGGATGGATCAAGAGCCTGAATCCGATAGGTATGGGCTTTTAGGTCTGCAGACAGACGGGCAAGATAACCGTCCTTTTTCCAGGTGATATAAATGCCGGAAATTCTTTCCGGAATTTCAACATTTCAAGCTGCTTTTTATCAGTACGGATGGGAACGCTGTACACCGGCTCATCAGTTCGGGCCGGCTGCCAGAACCCACTATCTGTTTCATTATGTCATCTCCGGAACCGGACTTTTAATGGCGCAGGATCAAAAAGGAGAGACTAGAAATTATTCGATCAAAAGCGGACAGGGCTTTCTTCTGTATCCGGGACAGATCAGCACCTATATCGCAGATAAGACTAACCCATGGGAATATGCCTGGCTGGAATTTGATGGATTACGGGTAAAAGAAGCACTGGACATTGCCGGTTTTTCAAAAGACCAGCCGATCTATCATGCCACCTCAAAGGAATACCGGGAAATCATGATGAATGAAATGCTCTATATTGCCAAGCACCCAGATGAACCGCCTTTTCACCTGATCGGTCATTCCTATCTTTTTCTGGATGCACTCATCCGTTCCACCTCCTCTACCCGGATGATAAAAACCGGTAAAATGAGCGATTACTATATAAAAGAAGCAATCAACTTCGTAGAGCAGAATTTTCCTTATGACATCTCTATCGAAGATATAGCTGCCTGTTGCGGCATCAACCGCAGCTATCTGGGAAAGATATTTCACAACTCCATTGGCAAAACGCCACAGGAATTCCTGATACACTACCGGATGTCCAAAGCAACAGAGCTGCTGAAAATGACGAAATTATCAATTGCAGATATAGGAAATGCAGTCGGCTATCCAAACCAACTGCATTTCTCAAGAGCTTTTAAAAATATATATGGTGTCTCCCCCAAAAACTGGCGGGATCAGAATCACTAATATAGCATGAAACTCCGCAAGTCCGCATAACAGTTTTATTATTGTTCTAAGGTTTGACGTATTTTTCAATGGTAGCGGTTACTTCTTCCATGTCAAATGGTTTTGAAATATGTCCATTCATACCAGAATCCACGGAAGCCTTGACATCCTCCGCAAACGCATTTGCGGACAAGGCAATAATCGGAATCGAACTTGCGTCCGGTCGTTCCTTCTCCATGGCCCGGATCGTTTTCGCAGCCTGATGTCCGTCCATGTTCGGCATCATAATATCCATCAAAATAATATCGTAAGTGCCTCGCGGATGATTTTTGAATCGTTCGACCGCTTCCTTTCCATCGGATGCCCGTGTCACTACCATGCCTGCATCCTCCAGCATCACCGTAGCAAGCTCGGCATTCAGATCATTATCTTCTGCCATAAGAACATTGACACCCGTCAAATCACGATGCACCGGTTCTTCTTGCTTTTGATGAATATCCTGCTCTGTCAACTCCAACGGAATCTCCACTGTGAAAGTAGTTCCAATGCCCTTTTTGCTTTCCACGTCAATTTTGCCACCCATCATGTGAACATATTCCTTTGTAATGGCCATTCCAAGTCCGGTACCTTTATATTGTGTTCTGGCACCGCTATCATCTTCTTGCGAAAATGGTTTAAATAGTTTTTTCTGAAACCCTTCACTCATCCCAATACCGTTATCTTTCACAATATAACGGACTATCATATGCTTGTCATCCTCTCCCGGATGACTGCTGATATCCAGGGTGACCATTCCACCATCCTTTGTGAATTTCACAGCATTACCGAGAAGATTCGTCAGAACTTCCCGAATACGTGCAGCATCTGCAAGAACATAGGGATTCTTTGGTCTTTCGCGGTATACTTCAAACTTCAAATCTCTGTTATAAAGAAGACCTTTCATGATTGCCAGAACATTATCTGTCAGTTTGGTAATATCCACCGGTTCAGGAGAAAACACTGCTTTTCCGCTTTCAATACGACTGAGATCGAGAACATCATTCAACAACGAAAGCAGATGATTTGAGCTTTCCCGTACCTTTTCCAGACTTCCATGAATATCTGCAACAACATTCTGGTGCAATGCAATATTGGTAAATCCAATGATGGCATTCATCGGTGTTCGGATATCATGGCTCATGTTAAGTAAAAATGTAGATTTTGCCTGATTGGCAGCATCTGCTTTTTCCGCAGCCTCCAGCAATAATTGCTTTTGCTTCCGTTCTTCTTCCTTACTTTTCTGGTATATAAAATAGGTACTCAAACAGATCATCATCAACACCAATCCGACAATCGTGCCACAGATTACGGAAATTTTGTTTGTTTTCACTACCATGCCATACGCAGACTGCATATCCATTTCCATACAAAATGCACCTACAATATCTCCCGTTCCATCCAGATTTGAACGTACCGGATAACAAGCCGTGAAAATCGGTCCCCAGGTTGTGTCCACAATATCTTGGGAATACACGTTTTCTCCAGAGAGAGCCCTTTCAATATAGGGAACCATTTCATCCTCTATATAATCCCCAGGATGTCTTACATCCCCGGCATCTGGATCCAAACCGTCCACTACATAGATCAATTTTCCCTCTTCATCTCTCGTAGCAATGTAAATATATCTTGTAGAATTCAATGTCCGGATCTCATTGAGATAGCAGGAAATATCCTTATAGAACCGTGTTTCTTCATCTGAACGATCCTTGATTTGTGAAAAATCCTCCCATCCAATTTTTCCATCCACCAGTTTATGGACTGCATCTGCACTTGCTCGATCACGGGAGATTTCTGTTTCCAGTGCGGTCTTGGTATAGGCGCTTTGCAGAATAAATGTGTACGCAGCTATGGCCAGAATGATAGCCAGTCCCATAAGAACAAAGATCTTTCCTGATATTTTTTGTTTTACAAACCTTTTCTTTTTCTTCAAATGTATCCCTTCTTTTATTTTCTTCTCCATACAACTCCACCCTTTCAGAAATGCACACCTGAACATGGCTTTTCCAATATCTTGGTTATAATACTACGCGACATTTTCCGTTGCAACAGATTTTTACATTTCTGCTTGCTGTCGATATACATTCATGATAACGATGGATATCATTAAACTTCTTCGTGGATGCCCACTCGTCAAGCATATATACAATTTCATCCAATTTATTGCTCCTTCCGACAGCTATGTATTGGAAAAGGACAAAAAACACCGCCATGTTGTTTACACATAGCGATGTTCTTTTTAACATTCCTATTATTCAGTTGTTGTATCAATCAACTTAATCAGACAAGGCCAATTGCAAATATACAATAAAAGAATTCATAAATGAATTGCCATAGGTATTTATATCTTTTTCCACTATCTACAAATTCACCAAAACCAATTAGATGAGGTATTAATGTCAGCAAAACCGACATTACAGTTCCAATTAGGATACCAACAATAATTTGCATTCCTATTTTCTCTTTGCTAAACCCATAATCTGTCAACTTGTCTTTATTAACAACCATAACTATGGCTGGAATCAATGCAATTAACCAGTAAGTCATAATCATACATACCATTCTTATTCCTATCGGTAATGACATCAATACGAACCGGTTAAATGACTCAACACCATACAATTCAGCCACAGCTCCCACAAAACCTATTATCAAAGGAATAATTTCTATTTTCTATCTACATTTTTTCCTGCTAAAAACACAGGTACATAATCTTCAAAAAAGCCCGCTAAGCCGCATAAAATCAAGGTCTCTTCGACAGCAAGCAAACCGTCTCAACGGTACTTTCGTTGTCCCAACAAAGTTCCTGTGTCTCCCTGTCTCCAAAATACACCGGAAAACGAAACTTTATGTGCTTCAGGAATCTGCCATCTGGCTGCTCCTGCTCGTAAATGTCCACCTGTTCCACAAAGCTGTTAAGAAATTCTTTCTTCTCCAGGTCGGTGAACTTATCATATAGTTTATCAAAATATAAAAGAAATTGATAGACGTTTTCTTCTGATATTTTCTGTTGCTGAATATTCAGCAGGCGATTCTTTACTTCCTCTATACTGTTCTCCACGCCTTCAATCTCATCATACAAACGGTATAACCTTGTCTCCATATCCTGATATTTCTTCTCATAAAATTTATCCATAATATCCAGACTGTCCATCTGCTGTCCAAGTCTTGCTTTTGCTCCGGTCAACTGCCTGTGCTGCTTTTCCAATCCTTCAATCTCTTTTTCTATTTCTTCTGTATCTATTCTTGAACCGATTTTATTCAGTATTGCTTCCTCAAACTTTGGATTCTTCACCAACTTCCGAATAACTTCTTCCACTGCATTGTTAATCTTCTCCTCACTCCATTGTTTACGATATCCACATTTATGACCATCTACCAGGCGACGATGTTTGCAGGCATAATAGAAATAATCCTTATATAAAGTTCCGTCTTTCTTTTTCTTTCGATTCACGTTTCCATACATACCGCTTCCACATAACGGGCATCTCAATATTCCAGATAAAATATGCTCATGATCGAGACTATGTGTCTTTTCATATTTCACACCTGTTTTTTCTCGTTTTTGATGGGCCAACTCCCAGTCTGTTTCTGAAACAATCCCTTCATGGATACCATCGTGCAGCATATAATTTTCCTGTTTTACAATGCGATATTCATTTCTTGTTCCTGAAACTTTCTCGTTCTTCCTTCGTCCATAAGCCAGCTTTCCACAGTATACCGGATTATCCAGAACACCTTTTATAAACGAAGAAGCAAATGCGTCCAGTGTATTATTCTGTCGTTTTTTCTTTTTATATCCGTGCTGGTTCAGCCATGCAGCAATCGCAGAGATTCCCATATTGGTATGAATAAATTTGTCATAGATCAGGCGAATAATCTCTGCTTCGTCCTCTGCGATCTGCAATTCTCCATTTACCAATTCATAGCCATATGGAGCAAATCCACCGTTCCATTTTCCTTCCCTGGCTTTCTGCTTACGTCCTTCCATTGTCTGAACAAGGATATTCTCCCGTTCAATCTCTGCCACCGCAGACAGAACGGAAATCATCAGCTTTCCGCTATCTTTAGAGCTGTCAATTCCATCTTCAACACAGATCAAATTCACTCCGAAGTCCTGCATTCTTTGCAAAGAATTTAATACATCTGCCGCATTACGACCAAATCTGGAAAGCTTGAACACCAATACAAACTGCACCTCATCTGTTCCATTCTCAATATTGTCTAACATACGTTGGAATTCCGGTCTGCCCTCTACGCTCTTTCCAGACTTACCTTCGTCTGAATACTCATTTACAATTTCCATGTTCTGAAACTCCGCATATCTCTTGAGTTTTTCTTTCTGAGCATCCAGACTGTATCCATCTACCTGCATGGTTGTGGATACTCTGGTATATATATCGCATTTAATCTTTTTATTCTTCATAATCTTCCTCGCAGTATAACTCTGTTTTATTGTCCCAACTTAATTTTAGTACTTGTTCCAACTATTTTCAATACTTATTTTCCGTATTGACGCATTTCTTCGCCAATCGTATAATTAAGTTAGATACAGAGCATTTCTGTTATCAAAATATTGCCCGCCCACCATTGGCGACTTATAAATGATTGGCTCGAAAATATTGTTCGCCTACCGGAAGCGTCTAATAAATGTCCGGCTTGAAAATTATTTAGAAATAATTTCTGTTTTTGATATTGTGTTTTTATCACACATTGCATATACTATAAATACACAAAAAAGCCAAAAAAAGAGGAGGTGTTAGTATGGCTACTTCAAGTATTACTCATAATTTTGTCGTATCCAATCCAAATAGCGTAAAGCGTTTTGTCGCAGCAATTGACGAAGCTGACCGTGACCGCACACCAAAGCAGACACTTCCCGGACGTCAGTTAACGAACCCACAGGAAATCTTAGCTTTAATGTCAAAAAGGAAGAAAAAACATGTCTGATAAATATTTTACCGTTAATATTCGGGCATATTTGGATAAAGACGAACCGACATATATCGGAGAGGAAAGTCTTTACGACTTACTCTCCGATTTTTCTTGTCCCAAAAATCCCGATGTGGAATACTTTTTATTACATAATGCGATTGAGTTTACCAAAAAAGATCAATCTATCACTTATCTGGTATTTGATGCTGAAGATGCTTCACTGGTTGGTTATTTTTCACTTACAGTAAAACCCATCTCTGTCCGTGCTTCAAATATCAGCAAGACAATGGCAAAAAAGCTGTCCCGTGTCAGTATTTTGGATGAAGAAACACAATCCTATACTACCGCAGCTTACCTGATCGCCCAGTTGGGAAAGAACTATTCTCTTCCAAAGGAAAAACGAATTCCTGGAAATATTCTACTGGGATTTGCACTGGAAACCATATCCAGTCTCAAATATTCCGTAGGTGGCGTTATGGAGTTTCTTGAATGCGAAGATAATGAATTTCTTCTGAGCTTTTATACGCAGAATCATTTCAAGCCATTTGATACTCGTATTACCGCTTCTCAGAATAATGAGCCACACACTCTGCATCAGCTTTTAAAATTTATTTGATTTAAAAGTACATGAAAAAGCGACAGTCTGATTTACATTTTGTATTTCAGGAAACTGCCGCTTCTTTTTCTTCTTTATTCTGTTTTTCTTCCTCCAACTCCCGGAGGACTTCAGCACCGTACTTATCAATCATCCGTACCAGAAAATCAATGCACCGCTCAAATTCAATATTCTGTTGCATAAGCTCCTCCCGTTATTGTTTTGATCTGAGCTTATTTTACAGAACCTGCCGGAAAACCACATTGAATAGAATTTGATTGTAAATTGACACAATCAATTTAAAAATATCTGCATTTTCTTGAATCGAATATATGTTCGTGTTATGATGGATATACTTAATCTTAACTATGAAAGGGGAATTTCTATTGAATCGATGCGATTTTTCTTCTATTAGCACTTGCTTAAAAAATCATATCAGCGAAAGTAATCAAATGAGTCAGCCTGATTTTTTATACGAATTATTTGAAGATTTTATGGATGATCCGGCAAATCAGGATTTTTCAATGGACAACGGTCTGGTTTGCCGCTGGATGACTGGTCAGGCTAAAATCAGCCCTAAAATATCCGCTTACTATTCCAAGCCATCCAATCAGGAAAAATTAGCCCATACCATTCACCAGAATCTGCTTCCATTGATGTCTGACTGCAATATGGCTATGCAGGATATATACACATTATTTATACAAGATGACAACATCTCCGATGCCAAAAAGAAAAATCTGGCTTCTCTGTATAAACCAGCCAACTCACGTCTGCTTTTTCTTGCAAAGCTGATTTCTTTTGGCATGGAGCGACAATTTATCAAACGTGATACTAAAAATCAAAAATTAATTGCCGGAGGTGCCCTGTCACCCATTGTGCTGGATTATATTATGGACAGTGAGGTTCCGAAACCATGCCGTCATTTTATCGGAAGAGATAAAGAACTAGAAGAATTATATACCATGCTTGAGGAAAACCGTCATGTTTTTCTTTGCGGAATTGCCGGTATTGGTAAAAGCGAACTTGCCAAAGCCTACGCAAAACATTACAAAAAGCATTACACTAACATTCTATATGTAGAATATACAGGTGATCTTCATCAGGACATTACTGACATGGATTTTATTGATGATCCACCAGAAATCAGCGAACAGGAACGGTTCCAAAGACATAACCGTTTTCTTCGTTCCCTGAAATCCGATACTCTGCTTATCATAGATAATTTTAATGTCACTGCTACACAGGACAGTTTTCTGTCAGTAGTATTAAAATACCGCTGTCAGATTTTATTTACGACCAGAAGTAATCTGAATGAATACTGTACTTTTCAATTAAAAGAAATAAAGGATATAAACATTCTTTTCCAACTGACATCTGCATTTTATTCAGAAGCAGACAAGTATCGTTCGACCATCGAAAAAATCATAGAGACCGTACACTATCATACTTTTGCTGTAGAACTGGCTGCAAAACTTTTGGAAAATGGAATTTCAACTCCAGGTCAATTATTAGCAAAACTTCAGGAAGAAAGAGCATCTCTCGATAATGAAGATAAAATTAAGATAATCAAGGATGGTCAAAGCAGTAAAGCCACTTATTATAGTCATATCCATACTCTATTTTCACTATATGCTTTATCCCGAAAACAGCAGGATATCATGTGCAATTTGTGTTTTCTTCCTTACACTGGTATTTCTGCCCGCATATTTGCCAAATGGTTGGAACTGCCTACCTTAAATGAAATTAACGACTTGATTGAAACTGGTTTTGTGCAGACAACTACACGTCACACGATCTCCCTGCATCCTATGATTAAGGAAATTGCCCTTTCAGAGACAAAACCATCTGTAAGTAGCTGTCACATATTACTGGATTCTTTACAGAAAATATGTTTAATGCATGGAATTGAAGTCGATTATTACAAGAAGCTGTTTCAGACAGCAGGAAACATCATAGAATTGATTGAAAAAGATGATATACCAAAATATCTACTTTTTCTGGAAAATGTTTTTCCATATATGGATAATTATAATTACCAGAAAGGTATGAAAGCAATCATTCAGGAATTGAAAAATTTTTTGAAGCGTAAAGACATTGGCACCGATTCTGACCGGGCATTGTTACTGGATTTTCAGACTACTCTTGAAATCAAGCCAGAAAAAGCAATAAAACTGGAAAAGGATGCACTTGCCCAGATAGAAAATATCACTGCTGACAATGCTCGCCTTGTTTCCAACCTTCATGCCAATCTCGGTGGACTTTACCGCATGAACGGTCATCCCGATCTTGCAAGAGAACACATGGAAAAAAGTATCTCACTGCTTGACCAATTTAACCTGCTTCATATAAATGACAGCATACCTCAGATTGCCAATTATGCAATGTTCCTGACAGAACAGCAGGAACCCGAAAGAGGAATCTCTGAATTGCAAAAATTATCCGGCATCATCAAGGAATACCATTCCGATGACTGTCTGGATTATGCCAAAGTTCAGGAAACCCTTGGAACCATTTATCTGATGACTGCCAATCTTCCGCAAGCCAAAACACATTTTAAAAGAACTTTCAAAATATATGAAAAGATCTGGGCTGATGAACCAGAAATGATTGAAGCAAAATATCAGGAAATTCAGGAGTTATATCCACAGATTGGATTTTTCATTGGAAAAAATCTATCCGGTCTTTTAACAAAATAAGCATAATTTACGGCGGGCAACTTGCCCGCCGTTATATTCAACTATTCGTCAAATAAATATATGCATCTTCCAAAGTGATATCATTATCCAGGACACAATTCTCATTTGGCTTTCCTTTGCTTAATACTTTCATATGAATTCCATTTTCTACATACTGCTTAGATGATATAGAATAATTGGCTTCTAACAAACGGGCTTCTTCTGCATTTTGTACCGTACAATTCCAAACACAGCCCTTTGCATTTTCCAGCAACCCACTCACGCTTCCAGAATATAAAAAACTTCCCTTTTTCATAATGGCAAGCTGTGTACAGGTTGCTGCTAAATCTTCTACTACATGAGTGGAAAACAGCACAGTTCTATCCTTTGAAAAATCAACCAAAAGATTGCGGATCCTGATTCTTTCTTCCGGATCTAACCCGGTGGTAGGTTCATCAATAATCAAAAAATCCGGATTATTAAGAAGTGCCTGTATGAGTCCGACACGTCTCTTCATACCACCAGATAATTGCCGCATTTTTTTATTCTGATGCTCTGTAAGAGAAGTCTTTTCCAGATAATAGGTAATTCTTTGTTCGAGGTCATTTCTGGCTACTCCTGACAGTCCCCCCATATATACAAGACATTCTTTCACCGTAAGATTCGGATATAAGTCGATTTCCTGTGGAAGATAACCAATCTTTTTCTGTATTTTCTCATAATTTCCCTCGTTATACAGAATTCCATCAAGGGAAACCATTCCTTCCGTTTGTTTTAAAACAGTTGTAAGAACCCTCATCAAAGTGGTTTTTCCGGCACCATTCTCACCCAAAAGTCCGTAAATTCCCTTAGGTATTTCAAGAGATGCCTTATTTACTGCAACTACACCATTTTTAAATCTAACTGTTAAATCATTTATTCTAATACTCATAATCTATCCTCTTTTCTTTAAAGTCATTGGTAATACTGCAAATAAAAACAGCCCCGCTATAAAAGACACAAGCGTTCCATAAATCCAACTCTCGGACATTAATTGAGTAGGTTCACAAAAGCTGAAAGAAAACAATCCCAGATTTCCGAAAAATGAACTTCCCGCTTTTGATATAAGTCCAATGACAATTCCAAATAAACATCCAATACCTGCCCACATATTTCGAAGCAATGTACACAAAATCACAGAGCATATACTCCAAAGCCAGATAGTTCCAAACATTGCAATGAAATATAAAAGAAATATCTGAATACCCGAAATGCCTTCGTTTACACTGCCCGGTTTTTGCCAGAAAAACAAAACATATCCAACACAAGAAAGTATTAATAAATATAATATTTGAACGCCCACTCTCTGCAATATTACTTTTAACTGCTTTTTTTGATTATACAAATGAAATACATCGGCACGCTTACTTTTTACTTCCATCAAATATGTGTCACTACAAAAAATAATTGTTAAAAATGCTATTGGCGACTGAATCGCTGAACCGATTTCTTCATAGTATATAATCGGATGAATAGCACACAATATCAGTATAAATGCACATGAATAAAAAATCTTATATAACGACAGGCAGTTTTTTAGTTCCGTTTTCAATGAACCCTCCTCCTTTTCCAGATTGTAACAGAAATACATACTAATATAACTGATGAAATTACAAGAATAATCTGATTTATGTTTGACATTTTGGCTACATGTGTTTCAAAAAATCTGCCAGGGAATCGCACCATAATAGAGAACGGTCTCATATAATAAATATCATTCTTCATGGTCAGCATATTTGAATATATAATGTGTAAAAACAAGATTGGTGCTGCCGGAAGCGGATTTTTAAATATTACTGCTGTAATTGTATAGACACAACATATCATCAAAAGATTCGGAATAATATAGATCAGAGAATTCACGCAAAAATCAATTGGTGTTACTGGAAAGCCCGATTCTAAAGACGTTTTCAAACACAGCATAAAGAATATAACATTCAAAATCACTAATACTCCCAGCATACTAATGAATCCGCTTATTACTTTCCCACATATATATTGGACTGCCGTAACAGGCTTTGTATGTAATAATTCATAGGTACTTTTTCGTGTATCCTGAATAAATAAAAATGATAGCAAGACTGTTGCAAAAAAGGCCATATGCAATCCTGCAAAATCCGTAAATTTTTTGGCAAAGTACCAGGAAAAAGAATGTTCGGATAATTTCCGCTCGATATAATGATTGATTTCTTCTGCTGTCCCCTTATGAATTTCAAGGTCCTCATAAGCATCTATTGCATTATAATAGCCATATTGGGATTCCAAAAACTCAGAAGCAGTCTTTACATCCATATTCTGAATTTCTTTCATTACATGATCTGCTTCCTGCCTGCTAAATCCAAAACCATTTTTGGAGGTGTCCATTAACGTCTCTTTGATCGTATCTTCCCACTCCCTTCTTCTTTCTTTATCATCAGATGTGGGAATGTACCCATCCATGACATCAGCATCTTCCAATGCTACGTCATTTTGTGTGATCTGTTCATTCTGTTTGATATAATGAATTTGCAAATACGATGACAGACATTGATACATACTGGCAACTATAATAATCAAGCCAATCCACAAAACAGGGTTCTTTAAATAATCAAGTATACTTCTTTTTATGATTGTTTTCATTGTATCTCTTCCTTTCTTTAACAACATCATACAAATCAATTCTCAATAAATTCACAACAAAAAAGACTAAAACCACTTTATTTGTGATTTCAGCCTTATAAAGTATTTTTATTCAGCTTTGAAAAGAGCTTCTACATGAGCACCGCCTTGTCTGGCATTATATATTTTCAAATTTCCTCCATGCTTTTCACAGAAAATACGAGAAATATACATACCAAGGCCAAAATGCTTTAAATCATCTTGTGGATTCTTATGATAAAATGGTTCTGTTACTTTTTCCTCAGTATCCACAAATCCTATTCCATCATCTTCAACAGAAATTATAAGAAAACCATCCTTTTTCTTTATCTGCAAAGCAATACTTTTTTGTGCATATCGAACCGCATTTTCCAGTAAGTTGTCTGCCACTTCCATGACAAGTTCCTCATCCACTTTCACAATGTTTTGTTCCTGCACTCTTTCTACCTTACATAATTTACTTTCCTTCTTGGACAGCATGGCAGCTTCTGCCTCAATCTTTTTTGCCAGTTCCGATAATTCTATCTCTGAGCATTGCAGTTCCCTCTGTTCTAAATGGGACATTTTTCTCATGTTTTCCGTGAAATGCTCTATACGGTCAATCTGATACATGCCTGTTTGTAAGATATCAATAACATCCTCTGTTTTTATACTCTCAGCAGAAACAAACTCTAAGAGCATTTCCTGATACCCTCGCAATATGGAAAGTGGAGAACGTATGTCATGTGCAATTGCATTCCGCAAGACCTTCTCGTCATCAATCATTCGCCACATCTTTCTGTTGTTATCTGCAAAAGCACTTCGCATCATTTCAAATTCTTTACACAACGTTCCCATCTCATCTTTATTTTCATAGGACACATGAAAATCCAGTTCATTATCTGCAATCATTTGTGAGGCATCTTTTAATTCCTGTAGAGGCGTCTTTAACTTATTTTTATAAAAAAAGAATACCGCAGCAACACTCCCAACAATCGAAAAAATCAGTACCGAATATGTTTCCATAAAGTCACACATTTCCGAAAGATGATGGTCCAAACGATTCATCTGCGATTGATTAGGTCTTGATATCTCAATCTCGTATTTCTTTCCATATTGCTGAAACACGTCCGTATAATCTGCATAATCAATATATTTTTCCCATATTTTATTCTGCATATTTCCTGCAAAATGAACTGTAAATCCAGATAACAGAAATGCTGCCGTTAAGCTGATCACAAAATAAAGCAGAATTGTTTTTTTCAGTGACAAGTTTCTTATTTTTTCCATCGGTATCCAATCCCCCATACAGTTTCTATGTATTCTTTTTCTGAATAATCCGCTATTTTTTTCCTTATACGCCGTACTAATTCCGTTATCGTTCTACTGTCCCCTTCCGCATCATATCCACAGACTTGTGCATATATACGTTCTTTATCAAACACCTGCCCTGGATGCATGGATAAGAATTCAATAATCTGATATTCAATTTTTGTGAACTCCATCCTGTGTCCGGCTATAGCTACTATTTTTTCAGAATAATCAATCAGCATTTCATCCATGAAACGGTATTCCGTTTTTTGTTGATGCCTTTCTTCTCTCTTTATGTTTGTGACAATCCTTGCTTCCAACTCCCGAAGACTAAATGGTTTCGTAATATAGTCATCCCCACCCGAAAGCAACCCATTAATTTTATCATCTTCATCAACTCTTGCTGTTAGAAACAAAATCGGGCATAACACTTTACTGCGTATCAGACGACATACTTCAATCCCATCCATGCGTGGCATATTGATATCCAACAAAATAATATCCGGTTTCATTTTTATTTTATTTAATGCTTCCATTCCGTCTGTAGCCGTAATGGTTTCATATTGTTTCATATTAAAATAACTACAAAGCATTTTCACCAATTCTTTATCATCATCGACAACTAAAATCTTGTATTTCATCCAAACCACCTCCAGTATCCATATTATACGATAAAAAACAATGAAATCACAACAAGAGTACATGAAGAACGTAAGCACAATATATCTTTTTTCTCAATTCCTGCTCAATTTCCCCTCAATGCCTTTTTCCTCCGATTTTCGTATGCTTATCCCACAGCAGAGCAGTACCACACCGGTACGACCTGCTGAATCAATCAATACGAAAACGGAGGTATTTTTTATGCGAGAACTCAGAAACACCAAAATCATTGCTGTAGATCATGGCTACGGCAATATGAAAACAGCAAACACCGTCACCCCAACCGGCATCAAAGCCTATGAAACTGAACCAATCTTCACCGGGAATATTCTGGAATACAACGGCATTTACTACCGGATCGGCGAAGGACACAAAGAATTTATCCCGGATAAAGCTATAGACGAAGAATATTATCTTCTGACGCTAATGGCTATTGCAAGGGAACTGAATGTCTTTTCCATCCGTGAAGCAGATGTTCATCTGGCTGCCGGACTTCCTCTGACATGGATCAGAAATCAAAGAGAAGCTTTTCGTTCCTATCTGCTCCAGAATCCAGAAGTCCATTACCGTTTCAACGGCAAAGAATATCATCTCCGCTTTGTGGGATGTAGCCTTTACCCACAGGGATATCCGGCTATTGTAAACCACCTTGGAAATTTCAAGGGAACTAATCTCCTTGCAGATATCGGAAACGGAACCATGAACATTCTGTATATCAACAATAAGAAAGCTCAGGAGAGCCGATGCTGGACAGAAAAACTTGGTGTAAACCAATGCATGATTGCCGCAAAGAACGCTGTTCTGGACAAATTCGGAGTGAAAATTGAAGAATCCACAGTAGAACAGATTCTGCGGTTTGGAACCGCTGACATTTCAGCACCATATCTGGATTGTATCAGTTCTATTGCCAGACAGTATGTGGCAGAACTTTTTTCCACGCTCCGCAAATATGAATACAATCCTGACCTGATGCGCCTGTATGTGATTGGCGGTGGTGGATGCCTGATTCGTAACTTCGGAACGTATGACAAATCACGAGTCACCATCATTGATGACATCTGCGCCACCGCCAAAGGTTACGAATCTCTGGCTTATATGAGCCTGAAAAGGAGGGGATAAACCATGCAGAACAATATCCGCAACACCAACCTGCGCTTTAATCTGGGCAAAGAACAGCAGCGGAGAGCCTGGGAATATTTACAGACAATGGACAGGCAGGATTTTAAATCTTACAGTCAGGTAATCTCTCTTGCACTGGTAGATTATTTTGACCGCTACTACCGCACACAGGCTGATCCTTATCTGGAAACAAGAGAACGGGAAGAACTTTTTGTGAAACAGATTGTAGATGCAGTGGAAAACAGTCTGAAACAGGCATTGCCACTTTTTCTTTCCGGACTGACTGCAGGCATGGTGCAAAGGGAGCCCCAAATCAGGGCGTCCTTTCCAACACCTGAAAATTCGCAGCCAGATAGTGATGTAGACTGGGATTTTCTTGGAGAATAACTGATTGGAGGTGAACACATGACGGACTTTCTGACAGCAGACACCAACCTGCCATCTTATATGATGTTTCCCCGTTTTCTTCTGGACATGGAAATAAACGAAACTGCCAAAATGCTTTATATTATCCTGCTCGACCGGGCAAGGCTTTCCCAGAAAAATGAGGGCTGGTCAGATATCAATGGTCATGTGTTCATTTACTTTACAATTGAAGCACTGGCAGAAGTTCTCCATAAAAGCCAGATGACGGTTAAAACTGCTCTGGCAGTACTGGAAAAACAGGAGCTTATCTTCCGAAAACGGCAGGGACCCGGACAGCCCAATCGGATTTATGTAAAACTCCCAAAAGAAACCATCCACTATACAGACAGATTTCTTTCCCTAAGACAGACAGAAAACTGTCCTATTGACAGACAGGATTCTTTCCCTGATACAGACAGAAAACTGTCTGGTAATAAGAAAGAGATAAAAAAGAACAATTTAGAAAAAAGAGGGAGTAAGGAGCCACTCTCACCCTATGGAAAATTTCAAAATGTTTTTCTGTCAGAAAAAGAGCTGGAAGATATCCGACAGACAATCCCTGACTGGAAGGATTATATTGAACGCTTATCCGGTTATATGGCTTCTACCGGAAAGCAATACCAGAACCATGCAGCTACCATCATCAGCTGGGCAAGCCAGGATCATCCTGCTTCCCGGCAAAGAAATTACGAAAGTGAGGAATACGAAACATTATGACAAAATTTACAGAAAAAGCAACCGCTATAACACCAAACAGAGAGATTCAGCCTGATGAATATTTTAACGAAACAGACCACCTGATCTACTGTTCCAAATGCAATACGCCAAGACAATGCCGGCATGAATTACAGGGAAAGGTTCTTATTCCTTCCATCCGCTGTAAATGCCAGCAGGAAATCTTTGAGCAGGAAGAGGCCCAGAGAAAACTTCATGAAAAACAAATGGAAATAGAGCATCTTAAAACCAGCGGCTTACAGGACAAAGCACTCTATGACTAATTCCGCTGCCTATATAACCATACTTGCTTTCAGATAGAATAAATTTAACAACACATCTATATCAACTTGTCACAACCATTTTTCACAATCACTTTGATTCTATTTCATACTTCTTAAAAAGTTCGGGACATTATTATCAGTTACCACTCGTACCGTTTCCTAGGAAAACCTAATCCATGTATTCCTATTTCTTCACAAATTGAAGATAATATCTTTAATATTTCTTCCCTTGTTGAATCAAACCATATTGCCAAATCTCTGTCATAGAAACAATACATCACATCATCTTCTCCATATAATGAATATGCTCCAGTGTCTTTTGCAATTTTTAATCGTTTTCTTAGTGCAACCAACATATCACAAATTGTATTAAGCTTCTCCCGCCACTCTATATTTACAACAGACGATTTTCCGTCTGCTTTTTTTAAGATACTTCCGTCTCTGGTTCTAAGAACTCCCGTATTTAAAGCGATAATAGTATCCTCAATAGCCTTATCAAAATCTTCCATTCTTCCTTCTTGATATATTCTATCCTGAAATGCTGGACGATCAAAACATTGCACAAAGAACTTTATAAGTTCTTTATCTTCATGTTGCTCCTCTGCTGTTGCTTCTTCCAAATCAAGAACTGCCATTTGCTCTGAAATTTCCTTCCATTTTTTCAATTTAGCAATCGTATATCTATTCACATCTGAATCTATTAATTTTGAACACGACTGGCATAACCATATTCCATTTTCTGCTGATGCTCTCTCTTGAGACGTTATGTTCTCATCATACCTTGGTCCGCCTTTAGAAGCTGCTGTAATATGAGATGCAACTCCAATATTTATGATATTCTCTTTTCCTATTCCTGCTCCACGAGTTGCTTTTCTACAATTAGGATTGCTGCATTTCCATCCAACTCTATTAGCTAACAAATCCTTTGTTCTTTGTGAAAAATCATCTCTCATATAATTTTACCTCCACCTTACACTTTATCATCTTTAAATTTTCTATAATCAACGAAAAGCTCCCGAAAGAGCTTTCCATTACCTTAAATATACACTAATTCTTTTAACACAATCTCTTCTGCCCTACTACGAATACCATTTACCACTCTGACCCATTCCATCTGATCACGAGCTTTCAATTCTTCCGTAACACCTTGCTTCTCCATCATCTGACGCACCAGAATATCCATTCTCTCCTGCGCTTCATCGTCCACCGCATTCAGATGTTCTGTCAATCTGTCTTCCAACATATACAGTGAATACATTGCCGGACGATGCTCTTTCAGATATGTTTTCCGCAACATTCCGTATTTCCCATAATGCGGTTCTTCATCTGTACTGACAAGATTCGGATAGTAAATTCCGTCTGCGCCAAGTGTGTAGGTTCCACCCATTTTTTCAAATGTGCTTTTCATGTGTTATTCCTCCTTGAAATCAGCGATTTCCTTAGATCATCGCAAAATATTTCAGGGCAGCCTTGATAGCTTCTTCCTTCTCTTTCGGGCATTGTGGAACTCTTGCATTTTCTGATTTTGGAAGATTATAGTTTTCTCCCACTTCAATTCCACATTTGCGTTTTACCTGAGAAATATATAAACTTGAAACCTTCAAGCCAAATTCTTTCAGCACATAATCTTTGATTTCCTGATAGGTTGCTTTCAACTCGGCACTGGTGGCATCCAGCTCGTCCAGGTCTAAGTCTATCTCTATCGTGTCATCTGGTTTTTGTTGGGACAAAAGAACAACCGTCTCTACATGACTTGTCCTCGGAAACTGATCGACGCAACACACCTTATCCACGTGGTACCCGCGACGAATGATCGTCTCCAGGTCGCGTGCCAGCGAGGTCGGCTTGCAACTGATATAGACGATCTCGTCCACGCCAAATGCAAGGATTTTCTCCAGTGCTTTCGGATGAATCCCGTCCCGTGGCGGATCGACAATGATCAGATCCGGTTTCTCATCCACAAGGTCGATTGCCTTTAACACATCACCTGCGATGAATTCGCAGTTAGAAAGTCCATTTGCCTTTGCATTTTCCTTCGCTGCCTCGACCGCTTCCTCCACGATTTCGATTCCGATCACTTTCTTCGAAACCGCTGCCATCATCTGTGCGATCGTACCGGTTCCGCTATACAGATCGAACACGGTCTTGTCGCCGTCGAGCTTCACGCTGCCCCGCATAATATAATCGCGCGCCTTTTCATACAGCACCTCGCAGCCACCTGTGTTTGTCTGGAAGAATGAAAACGGCGAGATCTTGAATTTCAGTCCAAGTATTTCCTCTTCGATGTAATCCTGACCATATAGAAGCTCCATCCGATCGCTCTGCACGACATCGCCCAAAGCGTCATTTTCCGTGTACAGAATACCTGCAATACTTCCCGCAAATGCATCGGACTTCTCTAATTCTAACAGCATTTCTACGAACTCCTGAAGCAACTGTTTTACATCAAATCCATATGTGTCCCACTGTGTCGATGTTACCAGATTGATCAGGAACTGCCCATTTGCACGCGACTGGCGCACAACCAGATTCCGCAGGATTCCCTCGTGGCGCATCCGGTGAAAGAACGGCACATTTCGCCCGGAGAAAAACGCGAGTGTCGCCGTGAGTATGCGGCTCCAGTCTGCGCCAATAATCTCACATCCATCAACCGTCAGGATATCATAGAAGTTTCCCTTCTGATGTAATCCAAGTGCTAATGGACCATCCTTGTAGGCATCGCCAAATGTGAATTCCATTTTGTTCCGATACGCAGTCTGGCTCGGCGAACCAAGGATTCCTTCCCATTCATAATCCTTTGAATTGGAATCCTCCGCCAGAAGCACGCGGTCAAGTAATGCTTTTACCATGTCCGCTTTCAGCTTCAGCTGATTGTCATACGACATCGTCTGGTAGGCGCATCCACCACACGCACCAAAATAAGGGCAGGTCGGCTCTACATCCTCCAGCGGACTCCGCTCTAAGACTTCCAGCACCTTTCCCTCTGCCATACCGCTTTTCTTCTTTGTTACCATATATTTCACTTTCTGTCCCGGCAGGGCACCCTTGATCGTCACCTTGCGCTCGTCCACCTGAAAGCTTCCTTTGTTCGGGAAATCATAACGCTCGATGATTCCCTCGCATACATCACCTTTTTTCACTCGACTGTCTCCTCATCATTCGACATACCTTAATTCGTATGTCACTTCATCTTCATCGTCAATTTCCATCACCATATATGTGTAACGGTGATCTGCCTGCCGCGGCTTTGAAATGCTGCCCGGATTCAGGATTGTCACATCATCCGGATCCTCCTCCAGATATGGCACATGCGTGTGTCCATACATCGCGATATCGCAATCATTTTCCAATGCCGCAAACCGCAGCAGATCCAGCCGCATGTCCACCTGATACAGATGCCCGTGCGTTGCGAAGATACGATGTCCGCCAGCTTCGATCACATTTGCATTCAGAAGCTTCGCATCATAATCGGTATTTCCACGCACGATGTAGCATGGCACACCAGCCAGCGACTCAAGCTCCCGTGCATCCCCGACATCGCCCAGATGAATCAACATCTGGAATTCGCCGATTTCTTCCCGCACCTGCGCGATTGCAAGCTCCACGTTCTCATTTCGCCCATGCGAATCACTCATTATCAAAATCCGCAGCATAATTTCCTCCTTCGAGCCCTAACTACAGTACCTCGCGAATCTTTTCCAGCGCACGTCCCCGATGGCTGATCTTGTTCTTATCCTCCGGTGCCAGCTCCGCGGTCGTCTTTCCATATTCCGGCAGGAAGAAGATCGGATCATAGCCAAATCCATGTTCCCCGGCAGGCTGATGCGCGATCATACCCTCAATCACGCCGCGGCGTGTCGTCACCGTACCATCTGGAAATGCAGCCGCGATTGCGCATACGAACCGCGCTGTCCGCTCTTCCTCTTTCGCATCTGCAAGGGCATCAATAATCATCTGATTCTTGATGCTGTACGGCGTATCCTCGCCCTGCCATCTTGCAGAGTAAATACCCGGCGCGCCATCCATATAATCAACTTCCAAGCCACTGTCGTCGGCAAGAACCACACAGCCTTCCGCTTCCATTGTCTTACTGATAGCTGTCGCTTTGATGATCGCATTCTCCTCAAATGTCTTGCCATCCTCCACAATGTCTATATCTATGCCTGCTTCCTTCATAGACACAATCTCGTACCCACAATCCGCCAGAATCATGCGCACCTCCACCATCTTATTCGCATTACCAGTTGCAAAAATAATCTTCTTCATCTGCCTGTATCTCCTTTTTCCTTACTATTTCCGCTTGTTCGTAAACGCCTTCAAGCACACATTGCATTTCTCACTCGTCTCCGCCCGGTGCCACATCTCTCCATACAAACTGATGTAGCCCTCGCCGTCACTGATATCAAAGCTTGCCGTCCGCTCATCCGCATTGTACTCAATCGCGATCGGATGCACCGCGCCCGGCGTCTTGATCTTCACCACTACCGCATAACGTTCATTGTCATCGAGTTCGATTTCCTCCGGGAAATCCACCGTGTAATACCCGGCATACTGCATGCTGCCGGACGTCACAAGCTCCCGGTTCTTAAACGAGTCCACACCATCAAAATGCCGCACGACATACACTTCAAACTCCGTATCCTTATCCGTCGCATAGAAAGAAACGGCTGCCAGATTCTCATTTTTTCCTGCCTCGTAGACATTGGAAAAATACGCATCCTCCTTGGAGAAACCAAGCTGTCCAACCCAGCCAAGCTTATCCGTCTGGTAGATATTATCATAATTATCCTTGTCGCCAACCCGCGTGTAGACAACCGATTTCCGGCAGATCTTCGTATCATAATAGGATACATAAAAATATCCATCATCGCCGAATTCCTCGCCCCAGCTATTCTTGCAGATAAAGGCACCGTCACCCTCCGGCTGGATCGTGAAATTCTCCTTCGGGAAATTATCATCCCAGCCAACGACAACGACATCATGGTTCGGCGTCTCATCACCATCATAATAATACGCCGCATACTCACTCGAATAATACATGGAATAACTGTCCACATATTCCAGCGCCGAATAAATCGATGTCTCGATCGCGCCATACCGGAAAATCGCACTCTTGATCGTCTCGTCCTCACGCCCGTTGATGATCAGAGCCTCCTCCAAATGCTTCTCCGCGGTAAGATTCGGATCACTCATGCCATCGCCATATGGATCATCCTTCTCCAGCACCGGTCCCTGCCAAGCCGCCAGATACGCGATACTCATCGTATGCTCGCCGCCACTGTTCACATCCAGTGCATAACTGTTACACATCGACATGTGATCGACTGAGAAAATATCCTCCTCCATCGGAAGCAGCGTTGTCTCCAGCGCGCCAAGCGATGCAAATGCCCAGCATGTGCCGTACCGTCCCTGATCACGCACCGGTGACACGCGCCCATAATCACGCATATCGTATTTCTCCGGCAATGGCGTCTCATCCGGCAGCCGCGCCAGATCAACCCATTTCTGATCGACATAATAATCAACCTCGTAGCTCAAATACTCTGCGATCTTGTCAATCGGCACCATCAGCTTGTCCTCTGCCTCATCCACATAGACGGCATCGCCCAGCTCCACCTCGGTTTTCTTATTGACCGTTGCCTTGTCCGAACCCACGGCAAGTGAAATGCTGTTGTCGCCCTTCATGATCAGGACCGTTCCATCCGGGTATCGCTGCACGGAACACAAAAGCAGACTGCGCAGGAACTCGCCTTCCACCATCAAGTGCATGTTGTCACTCACGTAAAATGTGTAGCCAAACTCCTCCGTGCTTCCGCCGCCAACCGTGATGATCACATCATCCCCATTCATGCGGGAACGGATATTTGCCGCAAATGCATCGCTGCACGTCGCGAGCGCATCCGACTCATCAATCGTCTTGACCGGATTCCTTCCTAAAAAAAATGTAATTGTCACCAGCACTGCAACCAGCACTGGGAAAATCCAAAATCGTTTCAATGCTTAACGCTCTTTTCTACTGTTCTTTCGGCTCCTTATTCCTGGGTGGCTTCGGTCCCATAAACTGATAGAAATAGGACTTGATCATGCCGTTGTAAATCTTACGGTTTCGATCTGCCTTTCTTCCAATATATTTCTCCGCATCCTCATACGAAGTAATCAGGTACATTGACCAGTCTGGAAGGTTCGCGAAGCTCTCGCCGATTGTCTTGTACAGTGCCGGTAACGCTTCCTTTTCCTCCAACCGCTCGCCATATGGCGGATTCGTAATGATAAATCCATAATGCTTCGGATGGCGCAGATCCTTCACGTCACGCGCCTGAAAATGAATATAATCTCCGACACCGGCTGCCTTCGCATTCGCCTTCGCACATTTCACGATCTCCGGGTCTAAATCATAACCCTGAATATTCATCTGCACATCGCGGCGGATCATATCCTCCGCCTCATCGTACGCGTTATACCACACCTTCTTCGGCACGACCTTGCCCCAGCAATCAGCGGTGAACTCCCGCATCATGCCCGGCGCGATATTGGCACCGATCATCGCCGCCTCGATTGGAAATGTACCGCTGCCGCAGAATGGATCGACCAGCACACGATCCTTGTTCCACGGCGTCAGCATCAGAAGCGCTGCTGCCAGTGTCTCTGAAATCGGTGCCTTTCCGACAAGTGTCCGATATCCTCGTTTATGCAGGGACGTTCCCGATGTATCCAGACCAATCGACACCTGATCCTTGAAAATAAACACACGGATCGGATACTCGTCCCCATCTTCCTCGAACCGTTCCACGCGGTATGTCTGCTTCATGCGCTCCACAATCGCCTTCTTCACGATGGACTGAATCGCACTCGCAGAAAAAAGCGCACTCTTATTCGTTGTCGCCTTCGTCACCCAGAACTTTGCATCCCGCGGAAGAAACTCCTCCCACGGAATTGCCTTTGTCCCTTCAAACAGTTCATCAAAATCCGTAGCCCGGAAGCTACCCATCTTCAGCAGAATACGCTCTGCTGTCCGGATAAATATATTTGCACGGGCAATCGCTGTGACATCTCCGCGAAATGTGATTCTTCCGTCCTCCACAGTCACGATCTCATAGCCCAGATCTAATATCTCACGCTTTAGCACCGACTCCAAACCAAAATGGCACGGTGCGATCAATTCATACATATTTTCCATGCTTGTATTTTTGCCCTTTCTTCCCCTGTTCCGATTTTTGAACATACTTAGTTGTATTGTAAATTTATCTTTGTACGAAGTCAACAAAATCGAACAATTTATTCTTACATTTTGCACATGTAAATTTTACCAAATCCTGCTAATGCCGGGTTTTTGTCAGCGCCCCACGATACCCGGAGATTCCCCCAACCGTGTTGATGACCTTATACCCTTTCTCTGTCAATATTTTTGCAGCCAGTGTGCTGCCTCCCCCGTTTGCGCAATAAACCAATATCACTTTTCCTTTCGGAAGAGAAATATTGCCTGCCTGTATTTCTTCCAGAGGCAGATTTATCGCCATCGGAATGTGACTTTTCGCAAATTCTTCGCTCGTTCGAACGTCAACGATGATTCCTCCATAGTTAAGAGCCTCTCTCAGGATGTTCCGAATATTTATATTATGAAATCGCATCGCTCCGCCTCCTTTCTTCTTACTAATAGGATATGCGGAGCGTGCGGATTTGTGTCTGTGATTGCTTTCTGCTAGATGGTTTATTACAAAGAAAGAGGACCGCTAAACGGTCCTCTCGGAGGGGGTTTTTAGTAACAGTCTGTACTGTTACTTGAATTGTTTTTCTGGCTGTTCTTCTGACTATTCTTCATCTTGCTGTTTGAAGCTGTTTCCTTGTTTGTCTGATTGCTTCCTGTATAATTTGTCTGCTTGTTCTTCTGCTCGTTTGACTGATAATTTTTTTCTGCCATAACTAATCTCCTTTTTGCTTTGCAGGTTTCCCTGCATTTGTAATTGCTACATAGAGAAGTATACCCAGCCCACAGAATTTCATTCAGCCAAAATCAAGAAATTCACAAACGCAAGGCAAACACAGTTTCACGAATTACAATCCCTATCACAAACACAGGATTGCATCTAAGCAAACGTAAATCGGGTTGCGGATAATATTGATTTAATCGCAGACCATTGGAGCACAAGGCAGGAATAATTGCTTCAATGATTCGCTTTCAATAACGTAAATAGAGATGTCTATTGATATCAATTTATGCACAGACCGTTGAAGCACGCTGGCACTTAATGAGCGACGGTTCTCCGTCGCGAATTTAGTACCATTGCGTGCTGAACCGAGCGAAAGCGCGTCTGAGCATGAATTGAATATCATAGACATCTCTTTACCACTTTATTCCCTATGCGAATCACATTTATTGCAATTCATTCAAACTTGCAAACCGATACCCCTCTGCCTTCAGGTTTGCAATCACCTTTTCCAGCGCCCCAGCATTCGATGACGATACGTTGTGCATCAGAATGATTGCCCCGCTGTGATGATATTTATTGAAATGGTCGATCACGAAATCAACACCCGGCTGGTTATTCACATCGAAATCCATATATGCCATGCTCCAAAAAATAGTTTTGAAACCAAGGTCCTGGGTGATTGCCAGTGTCCGTGCGCTATACTCACCGCATGGCGGCCTTAAGTACGGGTCCATCGCATATCCCGTTGCCTCTTTCATATAATCCGCGCAACCATTGACCTCCTGCACAATCTCCTCATAGGACTTATCCGGCATGCATATATGGTAGATGGTATGATTTCCCACCTGATGTCCTTCCTCCTTCATTCGTTTCGCTATGGCAACATTATCCCGGATGTACGTCTGTGTCACGAAAAAGCACGCCGGAACATCTTCCTTCTTCAGGATATCCAGCATCTGCTCGGTATATCCATTCTCATACCCGCAGTCAAATGTCAGATAGACGACTTTTTCATTCTTCTTTGAAGCATTCTGATCCAAATAGTACGCGTCGTATTCGGAGATATCGATCGTGTCATCGCACCCGCTCGGTCCGTGGTTCATATCCCGCCGGAACCACCATGAAAGCTTGGTGTTATCAAGGCTTTGGTACGCCTCTTTTTCTTTCAAATGATTTTCAATCGGGTATGTCTGATACCGGCAGAAAACCTTCCTGCATTGGTCAAACATACTATGAATCGGCAAATCTCCATCCTCCTGCTCCGCATATCCTCCGGTTGTACCAGTCAACCCATCTTCCACATCACTCGTCGGATTCCCGGATGTATCCACTTGCTCTGATTCACTTCCATCCGCCTCCCCCGCGGATGCTCCATATGTAACAACACAAAAACTACCAACTACCAGAGAGATCAGAATCCCTGCAAGGCAAACCACTCCTTTCCATTTACAAACACAACGCGAACCATTTTTTGTTTCATTTCCTACATTATAGTTTCCCATCAAGAAAAGAACTCTGCCAAAAAGCGATTGAGCGTCTCCTCACTGGCGGCACTCTCTTTCTCCTGCATTGTCCCGCCTTCGGACTCTTCCCCGGATGCATCTGTCTGCGGTGATCCATCGTTGTCGGCATGTTCCCCTTTCTCCGCCGACATCTCCTGCTTCACTACAAAGGGACGTACCGCAGCCGCTGTCTGCTCTCGCGGTTTCGGAATCCGTTCCAGGTACCCGCGGATATTCGCTTTCAGGATTTCCACTTTATTATTTATAACCAATATATGATCAAGCACGAGCAAACATGCACATACTAAAATACTATTCGCTAAGAAAAACTGCATGTCCGGACTGCCTCTCCAGCTTGGATCGTAATACAGATACGCTCCTGCCATCGTGCCACAGACGACGAGCGACAACACGGTTCCGCTCCGGTTCCAGAATTCCATCGGGCGCGTCAGGAATTTTAACCCCCTCACAAAGCTTTCTGCATACGCCTCCTCATCGCCTCCGCACAGTCCAAAGCCTTTTTTGTTTTCATATTGCCGGCACATATTGCGAAGCTTCTTTCGTTTTGTCTCTCCCAGATTTGTCGATGCTCGCACCATTTTACTCATGTAAGCATTTGCCAGTATCTTCATAAGCACTCCTAACACGCCTAACCCCCATAGTATGTAGACCCCGGTTGAAACTTCCATGATTTTTTGCAGCATACAAAATCCCTCCATTAAGATTTTTTGGACCGACAGCCTTTTTTTCTCCTCACTGTCTGATGGCGATTATAGAGAAGGTGAACTTCAGAATGCAACCCCTGTTCGGTCGTAAAAATCCTTGTAAATGTGACAGAAAATATGGGTTTAAGGAACTTTATATTTATGCTATAATAGGAACGCGAAACGTATAATATAATTGTTACACACGAGAAAGGATGATACACAATGACATATAAGACAAAGGGAACCTGTTCCCAGATGATCGAGTTTGAGATTACAGATGGCAAGGTGCATAATGTGAAATTCACGGGCGGCTGTAATGGTAACTTAAAGGGCATCGGACAGCTTGTGGAGGGCATGGATGCAGAGGAAGTTATCAAGCGGCTGGAAGGCACAACGTGCGGATTCAAGAGCACATCCTGCCCGGATCAGCTTGCACAGGCATTAAAGCAGGCACTTCACGCATAGGTTAAAGATATAAGTAGGAGGATCAACCATTCATGAAGCGTATTATATTAACCGGTGGCGGAACCGCTGGTCATGTAACACCCAATATGGCTCTCGTTCCAACCTTAAAGGAGCGCGGATATGATATTCAATATATCGGCTCTTATGATGGAATGGAGAAAAAACTGATTGAAGATATGGGCATTCCATATCACGGAATTGCAACCGGAAAGCTGCGCCGCTATTTCGATCTGCGCAACTTCTCTGATCCATTTCGCGTGATCAAAGGCTTCAACGAAGCGAAAAAACTGATGAAGGAGTTAAAGCCGGATGTTGTATTTTCCAAAGGCGGCTTTGTCTCTGTCCCTGTTGTTCTCGCCGCAAGTGCGAAGAAGATTCCATGTATTATCCATGAATCTGATATGACGCCGGGACTTGCAAACAAGATCAGTATTCCAAAGGCATCCAAGGTGTGCTGCAACTTCGCAGAAACAATGGAGAATCTTCCTGCAGGAAAAGCAGTTGTAACTGGTACACCGATCCGTCAGGAATTATTTGCCGGTGACGCTGTAAAAGCGATGACCTTCTGTGGCTTTACAGAGGTTCGTCCAACTCTTCTGGTAATCGGCGGAAGCTCTGGCAGCGTACGTGTCAATGAAGCGATCCGTTCATGTCTCCCGGAACTGACGAAGAAATATAACGTCATTCACCTCTGCGGAAAAGGAAATATCGACGAAAGCTATAACGGAACTGCGCATTATGTCCAGTTCGACTACATCAAGCAGGAGCTTGCTGACTTGCTCGCATTAGCAGATATCGTTGTCTCCCGTGCCGGTGCCAATGCAATATGCGAACTTCTGGCACTCCGCAAACCAAGCGTTCTGATTCCATTATCGCTTGCAGCGAGCCGGGGCGACCAGATCTTAAATGCACAGTCCTTCGACAAGCGCGGCTACGCCAAGCTGTTGTTAGAGGAAGACCTGACAAACGAGTCACTGCTTGCCGCAGTCAATGAAGTGTACGAAAATCACGATCATTACATCAAGGCAATGGAACTTTCCACGAAGTCCGACGCCATCACGATGATCTGTGATATGATTGATGAGTTAGCAAACAAATAAAAACAAAAGTCCCCTGAATGGCGCTCTGATCTGTTACAGTCAGACCCCGACTCAGGGGATTTATTTTTCTCACTCTTTTATACCGGCGTTCTTGAAAAACGCTCTTTTATCTTCTCAATTCCATCTATCACCAGACGATTTCGGAACAATATCATAATCGCGAAATATCCAATTGCACCAATTGAAACGGTCAACGCAATCGTCAGAAGATCCGAATACTGACTATGTGCACACCAGTTATAGCAACACACAATCGGAATACATGCAATCAAGCTTTGACCGAGCTGCCAGCCAAGCTTTGTGATCGGATACATATGCCGGGCTTTGATACTTGCATAAATGAAGATTGCCAGTTCCGCTGCAACCGTACTGGCTGCGGCACCGAATTTCCCATATACCGGAATGGTCAACGCATTTAAACAGACATTTGTGACTGCACCAATCACAACACCCATGGACGCCCACCGGTCTTTCCGGTGTATGATAAACAACTGATTGATCAGGAAGCTGTTAAAGGTTGCAACGATAACATTCAACATCAACACCTGCATCGTAGATGTTACACCCAGATATTTGCTGCCCGCAAACAAATGCAGCACCTGCCGACTCAGACAGAACATGCCAATCGCCATCGGAATATTAAAGAGCAATATAAGCCGCGCGGTCAGATCATTCAGATTCTCCGCCTGTTCCTCATCCCGCTCCATCATGTACGCGACGCGTGGACGAATTACCGCATATAACGCACTGAAGAATGACGTTAACACAGATGCAATCTTAATCGCTGCCGCGTAAAGTCCGACCTCGGTATCATCCCCGGTAATATAACCAAGCATAGAACGATCCATAACCAGATACACCGCCGACGCAACATCCAACAGGAAAATATACGACATCGGCTTCAAATGAATCCGCAGCTTCTTACTGATCCGCAACTTGAACTTCACGTATTTTCTTGCCCGGATAAAATTCATAATATTGGAGCCGACGCTGGAGATTACCATCGTCAACGCATATATCATGTAATCATCCTCTGATTTGACACATGTAAACAACATAACCACAGATATAATCTGAAAGATAAATGAACGAATCGTGATATACTGATATTCTTCGTATATATTATACAGCCACTCGACTCCGATGGTAGAAAGTATAATCGTCGTCGAAAAAAGCAGCATCAACGTCCGATATCCCGCAAGTTTGGGAATCGCAAGTGCAGCAAAAAAAAGCACATATGCAAGTGCAGAAGTCATCAGATTGATGGACAGCATATCACTTGCAAATTCATCCATTTTCTTTCGGTCATCCCGAATACGGGCACCCTCCCGGATTGCATAGCCGCCAATGCCAAACGCCTGCAACAACGTGAAGTATGTCATGTTCGCCTGCGCATAATCGACCTTACCGAGTGCCTCCGGTCCTAAAACTCTGGAAGAATACGGGAATGTAATGAGCGGTATGATCACACCCATCATCGTCCGCATCATATTAAATATGAAATTAACACCTAAGGATCGCTTCTTTTCCAACTTAATATTTCCCCTATCATCAATCTCTATAAAAAAGAAAAGCTGTCACATAAAACGTAACAGCTTTTTTAAAATAATTCCTTTTCCAACTGGAAGATGAAACTGTCAAGCAGTTGCATACGCTTCGTATATTCTGCTCTGGCTGCATCTGTCTTGCATCTTCGAATCTTTGGTTTGTTATTTCTATAATAATTCTTGATCCTGTAATAGGCTTTCTTGTAACTTGCCTCATCCTCACATGCTGTCGCCATCGAATCCCACAGCACACTGATTGCTCCAACCTCATCGAGCAGATCGGCATCCATCACAATCTTACATTCCAGCGACAGATCAGCATCCGAATCCTTGTCCTCGTGAATCATAATAATCTCTCCCACGCGTCGGATCGTCTCCGGATCAATTCCAATGCTATCCATGTATTCTACAGCAAGCTCTGCACCAACTTCTCCATGTGGACGTTCATCATCCCATCCAATATCATGAAGCAAAGCTGCAAGTACGATCACATCCAGATCTCCGCCAAGCTTTGACTGCAGCTTGATGGCCCATCGATACACACGCATCGTGTGCTCAAACCGACTACGGAATGGATAGTTCGAAGGCCTGCCGTTCTCAGAAGTCATCTTCTTCACATATTCAATTACTTCTGCATAATTTACACTCATGCCGTTGTTTTTGCCACCCGATTCTTTTGTTCTTCCCAAAGTTAGGTATCATTTACCTATCTCTAAAATGATACCATTTTTTTACCAAAAATACCACATGTATTTTATATTTTTTTAACCGTGCGGCTGGTGTTGTGAAGCTCTCATAAGCGTTACCACGGCAGTTAACTCAGTCCCGGCTGCCTCGCGGCGCACAGAAGGTTCTACTTAGTGCTGCTTCGTTCCCGACCTGACACGGTTCATAGATTCCTGTCGCGCAAGACCAAAACATCAACGCCACTTACCGTGGGCAGCCTCACAAGAAGACAACCCGAAACCAGCCATCACCCCCTCTGTAGCGGATTGAGGGTACAGGGCACCGCTATCTCCCCGGCTGCACGGAAATTTTATAACAAGTCCACGCATATCCATCGAAAAGTCTGTTTCTTATAAACCCCATATCGACAGATACCTCTTTAGTATATAAAAATAATTATGTAAAGTCAAGACATCCCATTATTTTCTTTTAACGCGGCTGCCTTCTTTTTTGCACGCAACTCCGCGAAAAAACCGGACATCATCGCTGAACATTCTGTTTCCATGATTCCCCGTGTTACTTCCACCTGATGATTAAACTGCTTCATATCAAGCAGATTTAAAATGGAACCGGCACATCCTGCCTTCGGATTCATACAGCCGATCACGACCTTCGGAATCCGCGCCTGCACAATCGCCCCGGCACACATCTGGCAAGGCTCCAACGTCACATACATTGTGCAATCCTCCAGCCGCCAGTCACCCAGCACCTTGGACGCCTTTTTAATCGCCATGATCTCTGCATGCGCAAGTGTCGTCTTGTCCACGTTCCGCCGGTTGTAACCACGCGCGATCACCTTTCCTTCATAGACGATCACACATCCGATCGGCACATCACCATTCGCCGCCGCCTTCTTCGCAAGCGTGATCGCCTGCCGCATATATCGTTCATCCTCACTCAATTTCCTCATATTGTACCTCATTTCCGTATCATTTTATTGTCTGTTCCCATAAAATGTACTATACTGACCTCATGGCTACATGATACAAGAATCGTTCCTGTATTCCACAGTCACAAACGTCAGAAAGGAGACGCTCATGGGACCACTGATAAAATATACAAATCGCTTAATCCTGCGCGTAGAAAATGAATCAAAAGCCAAACAAGTCTTAGATCTCTATCTGCGCAATCGTCTCCCATTCGAGCAGTACGAGCCAACGCGTCCGGCATCCTTTTACACGCAGGACTACCACTGGTCTTCCCTGCACCGCGAATACATCGCTTACACGATGGGAACCTTCCTGCGTTATTACATCTATTTAAAAGACCGCCCGGATAAGATCATCGGCGCTATCAATTTCAATATTTTTCGCACCTCCCGCGAACCATACGCTGAGATCGGCTACAAAATTGACGCCCTCTATCAGAACCGCGGCATCGCATATGAAGCCTGCGAAGCGGCGCTCTATGTACTTGAACATGACTACCAGATTCACCGCGTCGATGCCCGCATCCACCCGGAAAATATTGCGTCCATCACACTCGCGACGAAGCTTGGCTTCCGTCCATTACAGTTTGAGCCGCAAAGTGCAAACATCTTAGGACACTACGTTGACCTGATGCGGTACACGAAGCTTCTCTGATTCTACAATTTCAGATACCCAATAACCAAAATTCCCGGTCAGAATCTTCGTTTTCCGCACCGGAATAAACACACGGAATCCAAACATATTCGCCAGATACCGTTCTTTGTTCGTGAAGATTCCAGGAACTCCGATCACATGCAATTCTGCCTTATTCATCTTCACCTTTCCAAGCATCAGATACTGATATTTGTAATACCCATGTGCAAGAAAACTGTTCACGCCCAGCTTCCAGTTCGCCATATCCAGCTTCCCGATATCCTGCGGCGCGATCTTCACGCCATCGACAATCTGACTTCCTGCAAAAAGCGGTAACTTTGGATATGTCGTAAGCATTTCCTCATACCCATTTGCTATGTCCGAAGGAAGTGGAATCTGTGGGATTTCCTCGACAGGTTCCTCCTGCGGCTTTGTCCCGGCACCTGCATATTCCAGCACCGGTTCTTCCTCTTCCACAAGCTCGTCCTGCCTGTCCGTCACCTGCACCTGCCGCAGATCATACCGCTCCGTCGACCAGATACCGGCTAAAATCTCACCGTCGTCACACACGAAATACACACCATCGTATTCAGGAAATGCTACACCATCTCCTAGCGGGTTGCTCCACGGAAGCTCCACACTTGTCAGGATCGTATCGCGTTCTCCCGCCGCGAACTGCACCGCTGTAAATGGCTTCGCCTGTCCATGCCATAGCAGATACGCATAACACGTACACGCATATTCCTTGTACATTTTCATCCCCATTCGTATTCTCGTCACATCCGTATCTTTGTTGCTGATTCTCTGTACCTTGATGAATCCGGCAATCTCGCATCGCACGAACTCGCGATACCGGTAAATATAAGACACCCATCTCCTCTGCTGCATCACAGACCACGCTCCCCCTTCATGCATTAATACGTACTATATATGTATGCAGAGGGTTGTCTGTTTATCACAAATTTTTTACGACATAATATACATTTATACGACGCCACACACCCACAGTATCCCCTGCGCGAATACCGCTATAACTGTGATCTACGCTACTCACACAACAGATCAGAAAGCTCTGCGAACTGCGCAAGTGTCAGTGCCTCGCCGCGGATGCTCTCAGAAAGTCCCATCTTCCGAAGTGCTTCTACAACCGCATCCTTGCTGATTGATAATTCGGCGGAGTTATTGATCCCGTTTTGCAATGTTTTCCGGCGCTGATTGAACGACGCACGGATCAGCTTGAACATGAATTTCTCATCCTTCACGACGATTTTCGGCTCTGTATGTCTTGTCAACCGGATTACCGCAGAACCGACATTCGGACGCGGCATAAAACAGTTCGGTGGTACATTTGCCACGATATACGGCTCCGCATAATACTGCACCGCAAGCGACAATGCACCATAGTCCTTGCCGCCCGGACCTGCCTGCATCCGCTCGGCAACCTCCTTTTGCACCATGACCGTGATTGATGTTGCAGGGATATGATTCTCGAACAGTCCCATGATGATCGGCGTCGTAATATAATACGGAAGATTCGCCACGACCTTTACCGGTCTGCCGCCGGTTAATGCCGCGATATCCACCTTCAGGATATCTTCATTTACGACCGTCACGTTATCATACTCCGCAAGTGTCTCGGCAAGGATCGGGAGCAGATTCTTGTCGATTTCGACCGCGAATACTTCCCCTGCCGCCTCGGCTAAATACTGTGTCATCGTGCCGATACCCGGACCGATCTCCAGCACGACATCGTCCTTTGTGATCTCTGCTGCCCGGATGATCTTCTCAATCACATGCCCGTCGATCAGGAAATTCTGACCAAACCGCTTCTGGAACGCGAAATTATATTTCTGTATAATCTCTATTGTAACCTTTGGATTGCTAAGCTTTTCCATTCTATCTCCATTTCTCTACTTCTGAATTTTATACATCTGGTGCGCATTTTTCCATGTCTCTGCATACACCTCATCCACCGGAATCTGCTTGATATCCGCGATTGCCTGTGCGACATAGACGAGTTTCGATGAATCATTGCGCTTGCCGCGGAATGGCTCCGGTGTCAGGTATGGTGCATCCGTCTCAAGCACGATATTTGACAGCGGAATATATGCCACTGCTTCCTTTAATTTCTTCGCATTCTTAAATGTCACCACGCCACCAATGCCAAAATAAAATCCCATATTCAGGAAGTCTCGTGCACTCTCCTTCGAATACGAATAACAATGGATCACACCGCCAATCTCCTCTGCGCGGGAAGCCCGCATGATCTGAATTGTGTCCTGCGCCGCATCCCGGCTGTGGATCGCGATTGGCAACTTTAACTCGCGTGCAATATCCATCTGTCCGGCGAACCATTTGTGCTGCAATGCCTTGTCCGTTTCTTCATAATGATAATCGAGTCCGATTTCACCGATCGCCACGATCTTGTCATGCTTTGCAAGCTCCTTCAGACGCTTGACATTATCAGGATTCTCCAGTTCCGCAACTTCCGATGGGAATATACCAACCACACCGTACAGATTCTCGTATTTTTCTGTCATCCGAACCGTCTCTTCACTCGCCCTGATATTCGTTCCGATGTTCGTCACCGCGTGTACGCCCTGTGCCGGAAATCCAGCCAGAAGCCGCTCGCGATCGTCATCAAAACTCTCATCATCATAATGTGCATGTGTATCAAATATCTGAATCATTTCATTTATCCTTGCCTTACCATAATAATTGCGTTTATTTTACCCTACACCAGATGTTCGTGCAACCCCAGTCGTAAATATCTGTGCATCTATCCTCCGTCCTGCATAAATTCGCCACAATATTCGAGAATTTATTTGGTTCCGCTATTGAAATCCCTCTGTAAATTCGGTAAAATGAAGATTAGGTATATGTTACGCACAAGGAGGAGCATTTTATGACTATAAATGATTATTTAGATATGGAAGCACTTGATAACATCCTAGAGCAGTGGGCGGCTGCAACACACATGATCGCCGTTGTTCTCGATGATGAAGGTAACTTCCTTTCCAACAAGCTCGGATTTTCCAGAAATAATGTAGAAGCATTTGGCGAGAGCATCGAAGTCGATGACGTCGAGGTTGCAACGGTTGTTGGCGGTCCTTTGGATGAGGATACAGACGAAGAAGTTGTCGAAGCTGCTGCTGCCATTCTGGTTGCCGCTATCCAGAATCTCTTAGAGGCTGGCTACCGCAAGAAGAAATACGAGGAAGCAATCGCTTCTTTCAATGAAGAGATTGCTGGTGCTGCTGCCCTGATCAAGGAGCTTGCCGGAAAATCGCAGGGATTAAAGAAGATTGAGAATAAGCAGAATATCCTTGCACTGAACGCTTCGATTGAGGCTGCACGTGCAGGCGAAGCCGGACGCGGATTCACCGTTGTTGCGCATGAGTTTGGTAAGATGGCACATGAATCAGGTGTTATCAACGACTCCATTCAGAAGACATTACAGAAGCTTGATGCATCCATCAAGAGCTATGACGCTGAATAAACAGCAGGGATTTGAGGATGTGAAAACTTTTTCACAATTAGAACATATTTTAGACACAATTTATTGTTATAGTATGCATTGTAAGAGCTTTTCATATATTTGAATCCTCTCTCCCCTCAAACAAGTGGCGAATTAATTCCCTCCCCGGTTTTTCTCGCCACTTGTTTTCTGTTTATTCCTAATTCACTCACATTGAATTTAATTTGTGAAACGCACATGAATTTGTGTATATTATACCCGCCTCCGTTTCTGCAAATATACGATGTATTGGAACTAAGAAGTACTAGATGTTCTGATATACATATTATACCGTACGCAACCGCCGCCAATTCGCCATCCGTGGCTCAGTGGCGGCTTGGTTGAACATCGTGTTCAACCATTGCTGCATACTTACAGAACATCAAGAACTTCTAAGTCCCAAACATATCTATATTTACAGAAACGGAGACGGGTAAATACACAAATTCAAAGTGCGTTTTCACAGATAAATCAATATCATCAAAGAAAGGAAATATATCATGATTAACGAATTCTACAAGGATATGACAGGAAAAGGTTCCGTTATCCGCCAGTTCTTTGACTATGCGAATAAAAAGGGCGCTGAAATTGGCATGGAAAATATCTACAATTTCTCTATTGGTAACCCTTCCGTTCCTGTGCCACAGGCATTTACAAATCGCATGATCGAACTGTTGCAGACCGAAGATCCGGTGAAGCTACATAGTTACAGCCCATCGCTTGGACTTCCATCTACAAGACAGGCGGTTGCCGATTCTTTGAATAAGCGTTTTGGCATGAACTACACGATGGATCACATCTTCATGACGAGTGCAGCAGCCAGTGCGCTGGCACATGCGCTTCGGTGCGTGACAAAGGATGGCGATGAGGTTATCACCTTTGCACCTTATTTCCCGGAATATGTTCCTTATGTGACAGGAACCGGTGCAAAGCTTACCGTGATTCCTGCCGACATCACCACATTCCAGATCAATTTTGAGGAATTCGAGAAATCCCTGAACCCGAATGTACAGGCAATCCTCATCAACTCTCCGAATAACCCATCTGGTATCGTTTATTCAACTGCCACGATCACAAAGCTGGCGGATATCCTGCGTGCAAAAGAGAAGGAATACGGACATCCGATCTACCTGATCTCCGATGAACCTTACCGTGAGATTGTATTTGCTGGTGTGGATGCACCATTTATTTCCAAGTTATACGAGAACACGATCTGCTGTTACTCATTCAGTAAGTCCGTGTCTCTGCCAGGTGAACGTATCGGTTACATGGCAGTGAACCCAGCCTGCGAAGACGCAAAGCTTCTCGTACTTATGGCTGGTCAGATCTCCAGATTTACCGGACACAACTGCCCACCTTCCATCATCCAGATGGCTGTGGAGTCTGTGCTTGACCAGACAAGTGACCTGTCAATCTATGAGACGAACAAGAATATTTTATATAAAGAATTGACACGCATCGGCTACGAGATGGTTGAGCCGGGCGGAACCTTCTACATGTTCCCACGCGCCTTGACGGAAGATGCAAATGAATTCTGCTGGCGCGCAGCCAAAGAGCTGAACCTGATCATCGTACCGGGTGACAGCTTCTTATGTCCGGGACATTTCCGAATCTCTTACTGCGTGACAACGGATATGGTCGAAAAAGCCATTCCTTTGTTTGAAAAACTTTACAAATTATATAGATAATTTCCATGTTTTTCTGTATAATGAAGTTTGGTTTAATAGGAGATACATAATTAGGAGGACAAGAATATTATGGCAGAAGAAGCTGGCGCAAGTAAAAAGCCAAAGAAATACACGGGGATCCTGCTTCATCCAACCTCACTTCCGGGGCCTTACGGCATCGGTGAGCTGGGTGCAAGCGCTTATAGATTTGTTGATTTTCTGGAACGTTCGGGATTGAACACATGGCAAGTACTGCCACTCGGACATACCGGATTTGGAGATTCTCCATATCAGCCTTTCTCCGCATTTGCGGGACAGCCGCTTATCATCAGTCTGGATCATCTGAAGGAGTTACATCTTCTTTACGACGAAGACTTCCGGGATATGCCGGCATGGAACGCAGAGCAGATCAATTATGGTGAGTTGATTGAGTTTAAGACAGGGCTTTTGAAGCTTGCTTATTCCCGTTTTCACGACGAATCTTTATCTGATGGTATCCATGACGATCCGGAGATGAAGCAGGCGTACGATAATTTCTGCGAGACATCTGTCTGGCTGAAGGATTACGCATTGTTCATGGCAGGCAAGGACTATCATCAGGGCATGCCTTGGTACATGTGGGAAGATAACCTGAAGAAACCAACCAAGAAGCAGAAGGAAACATGGGCGAAGAAGCTCGATACCGAGATGGGCTACTACAAGTTCATCCAGTTCTTATTCTATTATGAATGGACGACCTTGAAGAAATACGCAAACGATAAGGGCATTTCCATCGTGGGCGATATCCCGATCTTCATGGCTTGGGACAGTGTGGATGTATGGGCAAACCAGAGCCTGTTCCAATTAGATTCCAAGGGGTACCCAACCGTCGTTGCCGGAGTTCCACCGGATTATTTCTCAGCGACCGGACAGTTGTGGGGCAACCCGCTATACAACTGGAAGAAGCATACCGAGACCGGTTATGAGTGGTGGCTGAACCGTATTCGTTACCAGCTGACACTCTGTGATTTCCTGCGAATCGACCATTTCCGTGGTTTCGATAAATACTGGGCGATCCCTTATGGCGAAGAAACCGCCATCAACGGTAAATGGGTAGAAGCACCGGGTGTAAACTTCTTTACACAGCTTGAAGCAACCCTCGGTTATCATCTTCCGATTATCGCCGAAGATCTTGGTGAGATCGATGATTCGGTTATCGAGCTGCGCGACAAATTCGGTCTGCCTGGCATGAAGGTATTGCAGTTTGCATTTGAGAATCCGGAGGAAAATGATTTCCTTCCACACAACTTTGTTCGTAACTGTGTCTGCTATACAGGTACACACGATAACGATACAACCCTCGGCTGGTACAAGCACGCATATGAAGCTTCCAAAGACAAGTTGCGCCGCTACTTCTCAACCGATGGTTATGACATCTGCTGGATTATGATCCGTGCATGCTTTGGCTCTGTTGCTAACATGGCGATCGTACCAATGCAGGATGTATTATGCTTAGATTCCTGGGCACGTATGAACACACCGGGTGTCGGCGAAGGAAACTGGGCATGGAGATACAAAGAAGACGCACTGACACGTGAACTTGAAGCAAGATTATATGAAACCTGTAAAATGTTTGGACGATAAGAGGTGTATCTATGAAGACATTGGGAGTTGGAATCGTATTGATGGTGGCACTGTTCTTCTGTCTGCCATACCATCTCTACATGAAACAATTATGGAAGAAAAATCCTGAGAAATCATGGGAAAAAGCACGCAGGTTTGTATCCGGCTTCTTCCGGTTTGAACTGAAACTGTCCGGATGCAAGGTGAACGTCATCGGAAAAGAAAATATACCGCAGGACGGACCGGTGTTATTCGTCGGCAACCACCGCAGTTATTTCGACATTCTGATCTATCATGAAGCAATCGGCAAGCCGCTTGGCTTCCTTGCGAAAAAAGAAATGGAAAAGATTCCGCTTCTCCCACTGTATATGCGGGATATCGGATGTCTGTTCTTAGACAGAGAAGATATCAAGCAGGGCTTATCCGTGATCAAGCAGGGAACGGAATACATGAAGCAGGGACATTCGATGGTCGTATTCCCAGAGGGAACCAGAAACCAGACCGACACACTTCTGCCATTTCACGAGGGCGGATATAAGATGGCAGAGAAATCGAAATCCCCGATCGTTCCGGTATCGATCTGCCGTTCCGATCTGATGCTTGAATCTGCACCAAAGAAACGGATTCACAGCCATAGCGTAACGATTGAATTCGGAAAGCCGATCTATCCTTGTGAACTTCCTCCAAAGGAACGCAAGGAGCGATATGCAGAGTTTCCACAGCTTATACAGGATATGTATGATAAAAATAACATTTAGAGGAGGATTTGAACCATGCCTTGGTGGTTAATCATGATTATTGTCATCGTGGTAGCACTTGCGATCATGTTCGTGTTATACAGAGTCGGTGACAAATTACAGAAGAAACAGAGTGCACAGAGAGAACAGATGGTAGAGGCGGCACAGCCGATGAATATGTTGATCATCGACAAGAAAATGCTGCCAATGAAAGACGCCGGACTTCCAAAAATGGTGATGGAACAGACACCAAAGCGTTACCAGAAAGCAAAGCTTCCAATCGCAAAGGTCAAGGTTGGTCCACAGATTATGAACATGATCTGTGATGATGCAATCTTCGACGAGCTTCCAACCAGAGGCGAAGTAAAAGCGATGGTCAGCGGCATTTACATCATCAGTGTAAAGAGCGTCCGTGGCAAGAAGGTAGCTCAGGAAGAAGAAACTGGCAAGAAGAAAAAGGGCAACTGGCGTACACGTATGCGGAAACGTCAGGTTGAAATGCAGAAGCAATTGAACGCAGAAATGCTCGAGAAAGCAAAATCCAAGGGCAAGGCAAAAGACAAGCCTGTTGAGAAGTCCAAGGAAGAGCTTCGTCGGGAGAAAGAAAGAGCGAAAAAGATCAGTGACAAGATGTAAAAATCAACCGGCAAAATTGAAAGATATTATCGGTTCCTTTACACCGTTTCTGATTGCCGTATTGGCGCAGTATGTATTGAATTTCATCGATGTTGCAATTCTGTTCTTCAAGAATATGCGTTCCGATGAGAAATCAAACAGCGAAAATACGATTGGCAAGATCTTACAAATGGATTATAACCAGCCTATGAATCAGGCGTACCTCGTGCTTGCACAGCATATCGTATTTCTGATTTGTTTCGGGGTCTGGTATTACCGCATATTTTATCGGGGAAATATCGTTTCCACAGACGAATCTTTCGAGGATAATACAAAAGGACGCATGAAAAATATTTTTTCATGCGTCTGTTCTATACGGACTCCATTTTTATTGCTTGCTGGTGTTGCAATTCAGATCATGGTGGACGGAATCCTGAATCTGGTAAGTCCCCTCTTCCCGGATACCTTTGCAACCTACTATGAACTTGTATCCAAGGCGGTCGGTGTGAACCGTGCAGTCCCGATGATGATCGCGACCTTTGTAATCGCCCCGTTCGGCGAAGAATTGTTCTTTCGCGGAGTGATCATGGGCTATGCGAAGCGCTACATGCCACCGGCTTTCGCAATCCTGTTTCAGGGTGTGCTTTTCGGACTGTATCACGGCAACATCGTACAGGGCATCTATGCATGCATCTTAGGATGTCTGCTTGGATTTGTGGCTTACAAAGCGAACACGCTCCTCGCAAGCATGATCCTGCATTTCAGTATCAACCTGAGTGTACTATTCATTCCATCCGTATGGTTTGAGGAAACGGTACGATGCGGTATCATCACGGCTGGCGCGTTAGTGCTTACGGTGCTGTTCGTATGGCTGGCGATGAGAAAAAAGGAAGAAAAGAAAATTACAGAAAAATAAAAGAACCGGATGGATTTACATGATTGTTGTAATTCCATCCGGTTTTCTATGCTTGCTTAATCATCTGTATGGCATACCTAATCCGCTAAATTATGTACATGCACCTTCATCTTCCGTTCCATCGGCAGTTCATTTCCCATCTCCATGGTATATTGCAGTGCAAGACGCAGGGAAAACTCCTCTGCCAGAACGGTCGCCTCATAATCGATACCCTCTGCCGTGTGCAGGAAATGCTTCGTCTGCAGGGTCACCGGAATCGAGCCATAGCCGGTCGCATATTTCGTATGATGCGTTAAGCCATGCTCATATACAAAGTCCGAATTCAGCTCGCCGCTCCGTGTCACACGGAGCCGGTTGTCGGAGAAAATCATCGTACAGCGTGTCTTGTGTCCATCGCCGGACACATCCTCCACGTAGGTAAGCTTCATCCCCTGTTCGGTCATGCTTGCCAGCGCAGTTGCCTGCGAGCGCATCACTTCGCCGGTCTCCACATCTACATTTTCAAACTCAATGACTGCTTTCATTATGGACGTTCCTTTGCCATCTCGATCAAAGTCTCTACCAGACTCTCAATCGAATATCCCTTATCCTTCCAGAGCATTGGATACATACTGATGGATGTAAAGCCCGGTAATGTGTTGATCTCGTTAAATACGACCTCGTTCGTATCCTTCTCCAAGAAGAAGTCTACACGGGAAAGACCGAATCCATCCAGCGCATTGAAGATTGCAACCGCATCCTTCTGCACTTCTGCCTCTTTTCCGTCCGGAAGATCAGCACCAATTACAGTCTTAGACTCTACATTGTTGTACTTTGCATCGAAATCGTAGAATTCTGCTGCCGCAAGAATCTCGCCCACGCGGGATGCCTTTGTATTTTTACCATAACCAAGGACAGCGCACTCAATCTCTCGACCGACGATCGTCTCCTCAACCAGAATCTTATAATCATGCTTTGCAGCTTCCTTCAGGGCAACAACCAACGCTGCACGGTCATCTGCCTTGGAAACACCCTTGGAAGAACCTGCCTTGGAAGGCTTTACAAATACCGGATAAGAAAGCTTTGCTTCGACGCGGGCTGTCACCTCGTCGATATCCTCCAATTGTTCTGCCAGCACCGGCACATAAACAGCCTGACGGATTCCAAGTGTATCAACGACCAGCTTAGTATAGAACTTATCCATAGATGCAGCAGAAGCGAACACACCACATCCGACATATGGGATATCTGCCATCTCGAACAATCCCTGAATCGTTCCATCCTCGCCATACATGCCATGCAAGACAGGGAAGATCACATCAATCGGCTGCACCTTCATCATATCGTCCTGCGAAATGATAAGTCCGCCCTTTGTATCCGGGGAAATGATTGCAGAAACGGGACTTTGCTTCCAGCTTCCGTCTTCGATGCCTGCGATATCTTCTACAAGCTTCCACTCACCGTCTTTTGTAATTCCGATCAGGAACATATTGTATTTCTCAAGATCTACTGCTTTGGCAATTGTAACAACTGACACGCAGGATACTTCATGCTCGGATGAGCGGCCGCCAAATATAACTGCTAGATTCTTTTTCATGGTTTTTGCCTTTCTTTATGTAATGGTTTTATTCCGCAATTTACGAGGTTCTAATTTATTCTCCGAGTTGGACGATAATACAAAATTCTACGCAGACGCGCTCTCGCTCAGAGAAACACATAACGGTACTAAATTCGCTGCACCAGCCAGATAGCTGGCACAGCTTATTAAGTACCGATGTGTTTATATGGTCTGCTTAAGAATTTGTATTATCTTTCAACTCGATATACATTTCTTCTCGTAAATTGCTATAAACAAACTAACTTTATATAGTATTCAAAATATGAATACATTATGTTTTATTATAACAACTTAGAAGGTATCCTGCAACCATTCAAGAATCTTTAACTTTACTTTGACATCACCGGGCTTTATGTCCCGCTTCACGAATAATTTCTCGTAACTTTCTTCGTCGAGTGCCTGTGCGATTTTCTCCGCATCTGCCGAATCGACAACTGCCCCCGCGTCCATCGTGTAGCACATCATCGGATACAGCATGCACCAGAAGTTCTCGCCTTTTGCCTCACCGATATCTATACGCAGTGCCCGGTAGGTTCCTGCAGGAAGCACCAGTTCCCCATATTCCCGAATCGGGAATTCCTCTCTCGTAATATATGCTTTTACATCGTAATGATAGCCTGCCTCCTCGACAACTGCACGCGCAGTGTTGCGGATTTCCGATAAATTCTGCGCCAGATACAAGATTGCTTCACTGTCATTTTCTGCTTTCTGCAGATCTTCCGCAAGCAAGGCAAGCACTGCATCCCGCACCTCATATTTCAAAGCAAGATCTGTCTCACTGTCACTGTTTGCACGCACATGGAACCGCACCACAACATCTTCCGGGCTTTTTAGTGCATCCTCATAGACATCCGCACAGATACCGCTTTTTTCTGCAACATCATCCACATCGCCTGACAGACTCTCTGTTTCACCGCTATCTACAAACACAGCTTCAAGATCTGCCTGATCTTCATCGCTAATTTTCTGACCTGCAAATAGCATTTTCATATTTCCCTCGCGAAACAGACTGACGACATCACGGACACTCCCACCTCCTGCAATGTGCAGCACACTCGTAAGTAAGATCCCACCACATACTCCAAGCAGGATTCCGACCATTGCTCCTTTTAGAATCTTATACCCCATAACGAACTCCTCCATCGAAAGTTGATTTCGTTACAAGCTTTCCCTTCCGTAAGCAGCTTTAATCATTTCCCGCAAAATATATTTCGCGCCATCCGTTTCCATCATGACCGGAATTGATTTCGAGATTCCCGACCGGTGCCCAAGCTCCAGCAAGAGCGGATGTATCTCCTGCCCCGTCATATCTGCCGCGATCTGCTTCATATGCCCGAAATCCAACTGCCGCTCGTTCTCTCTCTGGTACAGATCTGCTGCCATCGCAAGACTGTCCGCCTGCACATGGTAGAGCGTCTGATTGATGCTGTTTTCCCCTTCGTACCCGGCGATATCTGCAATCACAAATGTAAACTGATATCCGTCCTTCGCAGTTTCCACCTGCATTTCCTGCACATAATCCCGGTGCTCCAACGTTTCCTTTTTCTGTTCTATCGCAGTAAAATCATTTTGCACAAATTGTCTGCCAAGCTTTTCATCTCCGATCAATACACTGCCGATTGCAGCTAACACAGTCAGACAGACAAAACAGATTCCCCATTTCACGCGTTTTTTCGTCTTTACCCACATGACGATCAACGGAAATACAATGCCGATCGCAAGGTCTGCATACAGGAAATACCGCATGCCATATTTTACGGCCGATTCAAACTGCATTCCATACGCAAACAGACACGCACCCGCGAACATCACCACAAATGTCACAACACGTCCACTTTTCTGCTTCACTTCACACAGCGAATACAGGAAGTCCCGAGTCTGATGCAGATAGCCGCTCACAACTGCAAACACACCGATAATCCAAAATGCCATCACCGGATAGTCAAGCCGCGCCACCGCCCCGCCAGGAAAAGAAGCCGCTTCCATTACATTGAACGATGCCGTCGTGTCGCTTGCCGTCCAGCCATAGCCAAGGATTGCCACGATGAACAGATACGCAAATACAATGGTAAATAAAATCCAGACAAGCAGCCAGATTCCCCCCATTCGGTCTTTCTCCTTCACGCATGGGCGGCTGTAGAGCTGCAATTCCAACGGCGACAATGCCAGAAGGATTGCATATGCGCCCTTGAACACGCCCGATACCTCCGACTGTGATGTGATTCCCTGCATGATTGCGCCGATATCAATATTCGATACCGAGAACACAACGATCAATATGAGTGGTACGACCATCCACCCAAACAAAAATTCAAACATCCGTGCGCGTCCTTCCATCGACTTGGACGCACCATACAATGTGATTCCAAGAAATGGCAGGAAGATCCACCATACGGAGAAGCTTTGCAACAAATAGCGTTGCAAAATCATGGAGAAAAAGACCGCGATAAGCGTCGCACGCAGCAGATACCGTAAGGCATACAGCACGTCCAATATACCGGCAGTCCATCCCATATGATTCCGAATCGCATTGATATAACCGCATGGAACAAAGTCCGCAAGATACAGCATCAACGCGCCATAGAGCACGACAAATGCGAGCCCGACCACCAGTGCCAGCACATGATATTTCCCCGCAAGCGACAATGTGATATACGGAATCATCATCATACTGATCGTGACACATTCGAGATAGCTCATGCGAAACCATTGCCGTTTGGAGATTTTACCGTCCGCCAGATTCATGATTTTTTTCCTCCTTCTCTGTTGACTTCGTCACATGGGGTTTCAACCTCATACGTTCCTCCTCACGTGCGAAGATTGGGCGTTTCCGCATCCACGAGATCGGTGCCCGCAGCACAAAATCCTGATTTGCATAGGCGCGCTTGCCACTTCCGGCGACAATCGGATACATATACGGGATGCCGAAGCTCATCAGTCCGGACAGATGCACCGCAATCACCAGAAGTGCCAGAATATATCCATACAAGCCCCAGATGGCAGACGGAATGATCACGAAGAATTTAAGCAGACGGAATACCGACGCAAACTCTTCATTTGGAATCGCAAAGCTTGCAATTGCCGTCAGTGCCACAACGATCACTACCATCGTGCTCACGATGCCCGCCTCCACCGCCGACTGTCCGACGATCAAGCCGCCGACAATCCCGATCGTATTGCCAAGCGGTCCCGGCAGACGGATCCCCGCTTCGCGCAAAAGCTCAAACAGAAACTCCATCAGTAGCACTTCCACAATCACAGGAAAGGTGACCATACTCCGTGCTGACGCGATCGCATACAGAAGCTTCGTCGGTAGAATATCACTATGATACACGGTAATCGCAATATACAGTCCGGGCAGGGACACCGCCAGAAATGCCGCGACATACCGGATAATCCGCGCAAATGTCCCGACCGCCCAGCGATTGTAATAATCATCGGACGTCTGCAACAGCATGTTCAAATTACACGGTGCCAGAATCACCTCCGGCGAATTATCAAATACGATTGCCACTCTGCCTTCCGTGATACCGGCTGCCACCTTATCCGGTCTGGTCGTCGACTGAAACGTTGGAAACGGAGAATACCAATTTTCCATCAAATGCTGCGCCATCCCACTATCATAGATGGCATCAATATCATAGTGATGCATGTCCTCCCGCACGCGCTTAACCAGCTCCTCCGACGCTACATCTGCCAGATACACAAGCGCATAGTCCGTCCGTGTGCGCTCCCCAATCGTATCCTGCTCCACGCGCAATTTTGCATCCTTGATCCGCCGCCGGATCAACGCGGTACTCTGCCGGAATCCCTCATTAAAGCTGTCCTTCGGTCCGCGCATGCCCGCTTCCGTATCATTTTCAGAGATTCCTCTAAGTGGTAATTTCTTCGACGATACGATCATTGACCTCGCATAACCATCAATGAAGATCGCCGTATCACCCTTCAGAATCGAACCGACGGTTTTATCAAAGGAGGTTTCCTCCTTGATATCCGCCGTCTGAACCTCCTGATATAAGATGCTGTCCCAGACATCCTTCGCCGAATTTCCGCGCCATTCATACGAAAGCGGCTTCAGGATTGTCTCCTCGATCATGCCGTTATTCGTCAGACCATCGATATATACAACATGCATGTACACCATGCCCTCTGCCCGCTCCATCGCGAAAGACTTCTGCACTACATCCCCACAGTTTTCAAACAGGATGCCGAGCACCTTTTTATTCTCAGCTAAGCTCCGCCGCAGAGGCACCTTGAGCTTATTGTTATCATCATACAGATCTTCTAAGTCCATAAAAAAACCTCCAAACTATACATAAGCTAGTATGTATGGTTTAGAGGTTTTTATGCAGAACCGCATGTGCCGTTGCTGTGTCAAAATAAACATGTTCCCGTAATTAACAGAATATCCAATATTGACATACTTAAGATTTCATTTTTAGGTCCTAGTACGACGGCTAAAGGTAGACCGTTTGTTAACCCTTTAGATAGACATAAAAAATCAGGAGTTACTACATAAGATACAGTAAAAGAATCATCTGCAAGTGTTATTACATCTCCCTCATGCAATTCATACACCATGCCGGTCTGAATTGAATATCCATTAATTTTCGTTCCATTTGCACTTTGAAGATCTTCTACACCATAATTTTCATTTTCCATATAATGAAATTTACCAAGTATATACGCATCTTTACTAATGCAAAAATACTCCTTTTCATTTAAAAGTATTATATTTTTGGTATACATAATCCCTATCCTATCTACAGACACTTTACTTTAATCATTTGATTTATTGATCATTTCATTCCGCAATTATTACATGTCCACGTTGTTCAGTTGCATACGCAGGTTCTGTTTATAAACGTTCGCGTATCG